>CALZQD010000019.1 GCA_945828175.1 uncultured Bacteroidales bacterium
CGGGCGTGGAAGTCGTATTCGTCGCGGCCGTCGGCGCCGAGCCATTCCTTGCCGCTGACTACAGGTTTGAAAGTTGTATACAGAGCGGTTGACAGGCGTTTCATGGTTAGTGATTGAGTTTTAAGGTTCTATTGGCAAAGATACATCAAAAACGAGCGGATTGCAAGTATAAATGTAAAAAAAATAATCCCCGCCAAAACTCCTTGTAACCATATTGCATGAGGTTTTTGGGGAAGCGTTTTTCAATATTTCCTTGTCGGGTGCAGCAGGCGTTTGCGGCGGCGACGGGCGCTGTCGAAGCGGTGCTTGGCTTTGAGGGCGGCGGCCGTGAAGGCCTCGGCGTCGAGGCCGCAGACGTCGGCATAGCTGCGCGCGACATACTCGAAGAGGTCGAGCCGGCGCGTAAACCTCACGATGTTGGTGATGCAGGCGTCGAGCGGCGCGGGGCCGTCGGTGAAGTCCATGCGGTTGGTGTCGATGACGCTGAAGTCGTAGCTGCCGTCGTCGTTGCGGCGGTAGATGGTGTTTGTCGAGTTGAGGTCGTGGTGCAGGACGCCGGCCTGATGGAGCCGGGCGGCGAAGGCGGCGAAGGCGCGGGCGAGGGGGCGGTCGAACTCAGTGGCGTCGTTAAGGGGGCCGCGGATGGCCTTGAAGTCGGTCGGGCGCGAGATGAAATAGCAGTCTTCGACGAGGCCCCCGCTCTTTATCTCTACGAAGGCGAGTGGTTCGGGTGTGTCGACGCCGCGGGCGAGCAGCTCGAGGCCGTTGTAGTAGGCGCGCCGGGCCTTGGTCGTCCTGAAGAAGGTGTAGATAAGGCGCTTGACGCCCCGCAGGCGGTGGAAACGCTTGACGATGATTTCGGGCGCCGAGGCCGAGTCTAAGTCGAAGCGCCTGATGGTGTTGCGTTTGGCGAATATCGTCTTGCCGCCGTCGAAGGTCTTGGGCAGCCCGTCGACGAAAGCGAGCAGCGCCCGGTCGTCGCGGTAGTTTTCGTTGACTGTCGTCGTCTTATCCATATTGCTGCAAATATAGCAATTTTTTCAGTTATGCAAGGGTTTCATTTGCTTGATTGAAGTTAATGGCTTATTTTTGCGTAATATTTAAAACCAATTGTCAAAACTTAAAATCTGTTAAGGGAATATTTTCATGAAAAACAGTAGATTCTTTAAGGCGGCTATGGCTGTCGCTATTGCGGCGGGCATGACTGCCGCCTCGATAACGGCCACGGCGGCCGACGCGCCGGTCAAACGCGAGATGCGCTCGGCGTGGGTGGCTACGGTCTGGCGCCTCGACTGGCCCCAGAACACGGTCTCGTCGACAGGCAACGAGAGCCAGATCAGCCGTCAGAAACGCGACATGACGCGGCTGCTCGACTCGATGGCCGTCAACAATCTCAATGCCGTAAACTTCCAGGTGCGCTCGCGCTCCGACGCCATGTATCGCTCGAGCTACGAGCCCTGGTCGAGCGACCTCGTCTCTGAACGCGGTCTCGACCCGGGTTGGGACCCTCTCGAGTTTGTCGTCGAAGAGTGCCACAAGCGCGGACTCGAGTGCCACGCATGGCTCAACCCCTACCGCTTCGAGTCGGTCGCCCATCAGTGGGACGGCTCGCCGCTCAACTACCGCGAGAGCCATCCCGACTGGATTATGGACGTGACCACCAACGGCTCGACGGCTTCGATTCTCAACCCCGGTAAGCCTGAGGTGACGCAGCGCATCTGCGACATCATCAAGGAGATAGTCGAAAACTACGACGTCGACGGCGTGCTCTTCGATGACTATTTCTATCTCAGCGGCACACCCGCTTCGGCCGACGCCGACCTCTACAATGCCTATAAGGACGGCGGAGGCACTCTCGCTCTCGCCGACTGGCGCCGCGACAACGTCAACCGCATGGTCGCCGCCGTCTACAAGACCATCAAGACGGCCAAGCCATGGGTGCGCTTCGGCATTTCCCCCGCCGGCATCGCCTGCACCCGCTCGACGGTTGCCCGCAAATACGGCATCTCGCCCTGTCCGACAGGCAGCGACTGGCAATACGATGGCATCTACTCCGACCCCGTCGCCTGGGTGGCTCAGCAGTCGCTCGACTTCATCTCGCCCCAGATCTACTGGACTATAGGCCATTCGACCGACTACGCCAAGGCCGCTACCTGGTGGAGCATGGTCGCCGATAAATGGAACCGCCATTTCTACAGCTCTCATTCTATTTCGTCGCTGACATCGTCGAGCAAGATGCCCGGCATGACTGACCTCGAGACCATGCTCGGCTCGGCTGAACCCCTCGCGAGCGGCCCCAACAGCACGACCTTCGCCGAATATGCCGACGAGGTGCGCTACAACCGCGAGGCGACCCTCAACGACGCCCCCGGCTCGATTTTCTACTCGGCCAAGTATCTATATGCCACGGCACCGCTCTTCGCCCACTATCTCAAGACCACCGTCTTCAGTCGTCCGGCGCTCCTGCCGGCGATGACATGGCATGCCTCGACCAACCCCGGTCCGATTAAAAACTTCACCCGCGACGGCAACAAGCTGCTCTGGGAGGGCTATGATAATGTGAAATATACCGTCTACGCCGTCCCCGCCTCGGTTCCCGTCGAGAACTTCGACCGCGAGGCCGAGTATCTGCTCGGCACAAGCTATGCCACGGAGTTTGTCATCGACGACCGCTTTCTATCGGGCTACAACTATGCCGTCTGCGTCCTCGACCGTTTCGGCTATGAGTATTCGCCCGTCTTCCTCGGCCGGGCGATGCAGGATCTCGCCGCGCCCGAAGTCGTTTTCCCGCGCGGTAACGAGGTGGCCGAATCGCCCTTCGATTTCACCTGGAAGGCCGTAGACGGCGCTACGAGCTATATAGTCGAGGTCGCCCGCGATGCCGCGATGACCGACCTTATCGCCTCGCGCCCCGTCAGCTCGACGACCTACCTCTCTGACAACCTCGAGATGCTGCCCGTCGGCGAGACCATCTACTGGCGCGTCAGAGCCTGCGGCAACAATTACAACGACGGCGTGTCGGCAGTCGAGTCTTTCATCGTCAGAAACCTCATCATCACCTCGCCTGCCGACCGCGCCACCGATGTCGCTCTCGCTCCTGATATCACCGTCTCTGTCGCCGACCGCGACATGACCGTCGAGATTTCAGAGGACGAAGACTTCGAGACCCGCTCGATTGTCTTCTCGGGTACAGGCCGCGGCAAGGTCAGCGTGCCGCGCTATCTGCTTGGCGGCAACACCACCTACTTCGTCCGCGCGCTCTACACCCATCATGGACTCGACCGCGTCTCGCCCACGGTGTCGTTTACGACCGTCGCCACCGAGATGACCGTTCCCGAAATCGAATATCCCGTCGAGGGCGGCGAGCTCTTCAGCAACGAGTCGGTCGCCGTCAGGCGCATCGACGGCCCGAAGAGCATCCGCCTTGAAGTCAGCGGCAGCAGCTCATTCGGCGGCCGCGTCAGCTATATCGTCTCCGACCTCCCGAAAGAGACCTGGACCGACTCGAAGTCGGCCTCTGAAATCCGCATCTCCGGCAAGGGCCTTGTCGACGGCCAGACCTACTACGCCCGCGCATGCGCCGCCTATACGACTGATGACGGCGTTAAAAACTCGGCCTACTGTGCCCCTGTGGCCTTCGTCTACCGCGCCGCCTCGTCGGGTGTCAGCGACATCGACGCCGCCGATGGTGAGTCGCTGCTCGCAGTCGTCACTGACGGCGCCGGCCATGTCGGCGTGACCGTCAATGCCGCTGTTGCCGGCGCCCGCATCGCGCTCGTCAATGCCTCAGGCGCCGAAGTAGCTGTCATTGCCGAGGGCGACATCGCGGCCGGACAGACCTTCGGCGTCGACTGTGCCGCAGGCTTCTACGTCGTGCGCCTCACGGCCGCCGACGGCGTGGCCGCCGCAGTCAAGGCCATTGTGAAATAAACCGTTTAAACGAACTGATATTGCCATCGGGGCTTCCGGCAGCGGGAGTCCCGATGTTTTTCCGACCACAGGTGGGGCCGAAAAACAACAAGGAGCGACATCGCGTCGCCCCTTGTCTGAAAATGTTACTGAAGATGCAACGGCTTTAGTCTCCAAGATATCTTGATACCGCGGGCCACAAGCGCCGCCGCAGCCCCGGTGAGACCGCAATGGCTAAAGACATGGCATATGTTCAGCAAAAGTAATGAAAAATTGTCAAATTACCCCCCCCGATTATTAAAATTTGTTAAAAATCCATAATCTCAACAAAGGCGCCTCGAAATCAACAACTTCGAGGCGCCTTATGGTGATAAAGGTATTATAATGGGAGTGTCTTATTACATATTGTAGAAATCCTCGTTGATTTTATCCGGTTTCTTCAGGCTGTCGCTATTGAGTTTGCCATTGGCAGCGGCCTTTTCGAGTTCCTCAGTGAATTCCTGCAAGTAAGGGTAATCCTTATTGATGTCATTCATTGATCTGTCAATATCTTCATATGATTCACCGTTGAAAGCATCCATAGTTTTTTTCCCGGCTTCAGCGATGTAGTCAATCATGACGTTGTAGTCATCCTGCGATAGTTTAGTGCCGTTGGCGATCTTTTCGTGAATAGACTTAGGGTCAGAGCTGCCGCCCGAGCAAGAAATCATGACAGCCATCATGATGACCGTCATAAAGAAAAGCAATTTTTTCATTGTTGACAGTTTGAATGTTAAGCAAGTTTAGCCTGAAACTGATTTTCGTCCATGACGAGATACTGAATACCTTTTACGAGGCCGATGATGCCCGGGATGCCCGACCAGCAAGTCAGCAGGCAGGCGACACCTTTCCCCGTTTTACCCATATAGAAATAGTGAGCGCCGACGCCGCCCAGGAGAATGCCGAGAACACCGGCAGTAGTTTTATTTTTCATGATGACTGATTTTTGAGATTGATAAAGTTGGTTAAAAAATTCTGCCGCAAAAATAACCCCACAACCCCGCCTCGCCAACAAATGACCCACTTTGACCCGCTATGACAAACTTTGCCCCGGTCCGAGCTTTAGCGAGGCTTGCGCCCGACGCTCATATCCTCTACCGATTCCTTCCGATTGTTCCGAAAATTCCGATAATTCCAAGCGCCATCTTTGCCATCACCCAAACCGTTGAAACTCAGGTCGGAGGCCTGAAATCTTGTTAACCACGGGCGCCCGCGCCCGTGGCAGAAGCGCCTCTAAAGACCCTCAACTCCGTCGGAGTTGAACCTCCGTGCAACGCGAAGCCGACTTTAACGACCTTAATGACCCTATTGACCTTATTCATCCCTCAATCGCTAAAATTTTTGTCCCCGCCCCAACTTTAGCGGGCCGGCTAATGTCCGTCAACCAAAGCTATTAATGTGCCGGAGACGAGCTCGTCGCCGTGTGGAGCGAGAGTTTCAACCCTCGCAGCCAACTCATTGTCCTGCAACGGTTAAAACCGTCGCTCCATAGGCTGCGCCCTGGAGCCCGCGCTCTCCTCCTCGAGGCCGTGTGGAGCGAGGGTTTCAACCCTCGCAGTCAACTCATTGGCCTGCAACGGTTAAAAACCGTTGCTCCATAGGCTGCGCAATGGGACTCCGCGCTCTCCTCCTCGTCGCCGTATGGAGCGAGGGTTTCACCCCTCGCTGCCAATATGCTGTGACCAAAGCTATTAATGTGCGGCCTCGAGCTCGAGGCCGTGTGGAACGCTGAAGCCCTCGTAGCTAACCTGCTGGCTCCAAGGACTGAAGCTCTTGCTCCATATCGCCTGACGCTGAGGTTATTTGCGTTTGAGCAGGGGTTTGAGGAAGATGCGGTAGCGGAGTTGGAGGCGGCGGAAGAGGTTGAGGGGCTTGGGCTTGAGGTGGGCGCGGCGGTTGGCGATGAAGTCGTCGACGGCATCGAGGATGCGGGCGCTGTTGCGGCCGTCGGTGTGGGCTTCCTGGCGGTCGCGGTAGGCGCGCATGGCCTGCATCAGACTGTCTGGGCGCGACAGGGCGTGGTCGATGGCGCTCTCGATGTCGGCGGTGTCGGTGACGTCGATGAGATGCGGGCCGGGGGTGGTGTTGTGGAAGGTGACGACGGGCTTGTCTAAGAGCATGTATTCGAGGATGATGCTCGAGGCGTCGCAGAGCATGACGTCGGTGGCTGCCATGACGTCGGGTCCGGGCGTGGCGGGATAGTAGGTGACGTTGGGACGGCGGGCGGCGAGCTCGCTGTAGAGGCGGTCGACCTCGGGGTCGTCGAGTTTGGGATGGCGGGTGATGTGCCAGTCCCAGTCGCGCGTCGAGGCGAGGCGCTCGATGGTGGGGTAGAGCTCTTTGAGGCGGGTGATGCTTTTGGTGAATGTCGAGGCGACGAAGATGGCGGGACGGTCGCGGCGGATGCTTTCGGCGCGGCGGCGTGCGGCTATCAGCGAGTCGGCCTTGGGCCAGCCGGTCTCATATGTGGTGAAATAGCCCAGACGGTCGGCCAGGGCTTTGAACGGCCCCGTGCTTTCGGGGCCGAAGGTGAGCATGATGTCGAACCAGCCGCGGAGCTTGAAGTGCGTGTCGTGGTCATAGCCGCGTTTGTTGATGGCATATCCGTGTTTGACGCAGACTTTTACGCCGGGGAAGAAGTCGAAGACGTAGTTGCCCGGGGCGAAGACGGCCAGGGGGTTGTAGGCCTTGACTTCGGCGACGGTGTGGAGGCGGCGGGCGCCTTCGGCGAGCATGTCGGGGCAGCCTTCGTCGAGATACCAGGCGACGCTGTCGCCGCGGCGGGCAATCTCGTCGCCGAGCGGACGAAGGATGTCGAAGGCGTAGCCGTGGGCGCAGAAGAAGAGGTATCGGCGGCTCATCGTATCGGGGTGACGGCGGTTAAGGTGTTGGTGGCGACGCTGTCGGCCGGGGCTGCGGCGCGGTTGACGGCCATGAAAATCTTGCGGCGGTTGTCACACGAGCGGCGTGCCAGCAGGTCGATGTCGAAACGGTCGCCGATGCCTGTGGTGTCGGCCCACTCGGGAAAGAGCATGACGGCGCCTGGGGCGAGGCGCCCGAAGTCGTCGAATGAGTCGATCACGCGCATGCGGTCACCGAGGTAGAAGTTGAGGGTATAGTAGCGCGTCAGGCGGTCGGTGCGCAGCGTGTAGACGGGTCCTTCGGGCGCGGCCTGCTCGATGCGGTCGAGCAGCTTGTGGTCGCTCTGGGCCTCGAGCACCATGGGCTGAACCGTCACTACATAGAACAGGAACAGGGCGAAGGTCGATGCGAGGGTGAAGAAGACGCTGTCGCTGCGGTTGATAAACCAGCCGACGGCGACAACGAGAGGCGGCAGGGCGAAGAGCCAGCACCAGAACGGCACGGGGGCGACAGCGAGGCCGAAATCGACGCAGTTGGCGACGATGACACCTATCGGGGCGATGAAAGCTATGACAGCCATGAGCCACGCATAGCCCTTCATGACGCCGGTACTGGCTATAAGGCTGATGATGTGGGCGATGCCATATGCCATCGCGGGATAGACAGGCAGGAGGTAGACGCTGCGTTTGCTCGCGGGAATGCAGTAGAAGATGACGACGACGGCGAATGTCGTCAGCATGAACAGGCCGGCGGGCTTGAAGCGCAGACGCGGCAGGTGCTTGCGGGCGAAAAGCGAGAGCAACGCTAAGAGCGTCCAGGGTAGCATGCCGACGGCGAGGGTCATGAAATTATACCACCAGGGGTTCTCGTGGCTCTCGTAAGACATTGTGCCGGTGAGGCGTCCGATGTTCTCTTCATATGCAAGGTCGAGGAACGTCTGACCGCCCTGAAGCGAGGCGGCGTAATACCACACGGCCGGGATGGCCATGGAGGCAATGGCAATCAGGAGCATGCGGCCCAAGGTCGGCAGAAAACGCTCGCCGCTAAGCAGATAGAAGATGCCGGCGACGAAGCATGGCAGCAGCGAGCCGACCGGACCCTTGGTGAGTACGGCGCATGTAAGCAACAAAATGATATAGAAATATTTGCGTCCACGGTGGCGACAGCACCGATCGAGCAGGTCGTAGAAGAGGTAAAGCGCGATGACGATAGCGGCCGTGAGCACCATGTCGAGTCGGCAGGCGATGGCGGCGCGGAAGACCTCGGCCGAGGTAACGGTGACGAGGGCCATGACCATCGCGAAGGTCTCGGAACGCTGACGGCGCGCCCAACGGTAGCCGGCCATCGTCATGGCGATGACGGCGAGAGCCGACGGCAGGCGAGAGATGAACTCATTGACCACGCCGCCGTTAAAGATATAAGCGAAAATGGCTATCAGCCAGGCAAGAAACGGCGGTTTGTAGGGTATGTCGCCGCCATAGTTGACGGGGAGAATCCAGTTGCCCTGGTCGATCATCGTCATGGCGACGATGGCCTCGCGGGGCTCGCCCTTAGAGTTGAAGAGCGTTTCGCCGAGCCAGGGGATGAAGAGTATGACGAGGAGCACGAACAGCGTCGTGGCCGAAGTGGGGGAGAGTCGGAGGTTGAGTTTCATCTGTTGCAAACTTATCGCGTGTATAATTGGGTGCAAAAATAAGAAAAAAATGTAACTTTGCAACGTGAAAAGGAAAACGCCGGCACTTATGATGATTCTGGCGGTTGCCGTTATGGCTGCCGCATTAGGAGCGTGCAGCTCGACCAAGCATGTGCCCGACGACAAATATCTGCTCGACAAAGTGACGATAACTGTCGAAGACTCAGACAAGATATCGACCGACGAGCTCTATTATTTCCTGCGTCAGCAGCCCAACCACAAGGTGCTCGGCTTCGCCAAGCTGCAGTTGGCGACCTACAGCCTCTCGGGCCGCGACTCAACGAAGTGGTATAACAAATGGCTGCGCCGCATAGGTCAGGCGCCGGTAATCTACAGCCCCGAGCTTACCGAGTCGTCGCGCCGCCAGCTCAGTCAGGCCCTCATCAACCGCGGTTATCTCGATGCCACTATCGAGGTCGACACTACAGTCGAAAAACCCAAACGTCTGGCCGTCGACTACCGCATCACCACCGGCCGGCCTCACGTTATCTCGACGATAGACTACGACATCGCCGACACGGTCATCCGCGACGTACTCAGGGCCGACTCGGCGCTGCTGAGCGTCAGCCCCGGCGACATCTTCGACCGTAACGTGCTCGACAACGAGCGCGGTCGCATCACCGAGACCCTGCGCAACCACGGCTACTACGCCTTCAACAAACACAATATATCGTTCTTAGCCGACACCGTCATGGGCTCGAAAGACATCGGCCTGACGATGGTGATAGGCAAGACCCACACGCCCGGCGCTCCGGTCGACAGCCTCAGCCGCCACATGATATACCGCATCAACGACGTTGTCTTCTACACCGTGACGCCGTCGGAGGCCGCCGACACGGTCGACTACCGCACAATCAAAGTCGTCTATGGCGAAGACCATTACATCAAGCCGGCGATACTCGAGGAGAAATGCTATCTGCGCAGCGGCGAGCTATACCGCGGCGTCGATGTCGACCGCACCTACGAGGCTCTCGGCCAGCTCGGCATACTCAAATTCATCAACATCGAACTGAAACCCGTCGCCACCATCGCCGGCGAGACATGGCTCGACGCCGTCATCACGCTGTCGCGCAACAAGAAACAGGGCATCACCCTCGAGCTCGAGGGCACCAACTCAGAGGGCGACCTCGGCGTCGGCGTCGGCGTGACTTATCTCAACCGCAACCTCGCCCACAGCTCAGAGCTGCTGACCGTCAAGCTCCGCGGCGCCTACGAGAGCCTGTCGGGTAAACTCGACGACATCATCAACGACCGCTACACCGAGGTCGCCGCCGAGGTCGGCATCACCTTCCCGAAATTCGAGGCGCCCTTCGTGTCGAAGAGCTTCAAGCAGCGCATAATGGCCAACACCGAGTTTACCATCACGGGCAACTATCAGGAGCGTCCCGAATATACGCGCGTCATCGCCGGCGCGGCATGGAAATATAACTGGACGCAGCGCCGCAGCGACTTCACGCGGCGCCACACCTACGACTTCATCGACATCAACTACGTCAGGCTGCCGCGCTCGACAATCAACTTCATCGATACGGAAGCGCCGATGAATCCGCTGCTGCGCTACAGCTACGAAGACCACTTCATCATGCGCATGGGCTATACCTATTACCGCACCAACCGCCGAATACCGACGGCGACACTCAACGCCTTCGCGATACAGCCCGAGGTGTCGACCCTGCGCGCCTCGGCCGAAGTCGCGGGTAACCTGCTCTACGCCATCTCGTCGATCGACGGTTCCCGTCGCCACGACGGGGCATACAAGATTTTCGGCATACAGTTCGCCCAGTATGTCAAGGGCGAGGTCGACTATACCTATACCAAAAACTTCAACTCGCGCAACGCGCTGTCGGTCCACGGCGGTTTCGGCATAATCTACCCCTACGGCAACTCGTCGATGGTTCCCTTCGAGAAGCGCTTCTATGCCGGCGGCGCCAACGGCGTCAGAGGCTGGGGTGTCAGAACGCTCGGCCCGGGCGCCTACAACTCGAAGAATTCGGTGAACGACTTTATCAACCAGTGTGGCGATATCCGTCTCGACATGAGCATCGAATACCGCGCCAAGCTCTTCTGGGTCTTCGAGAGCGCGCTCTTTATCGACGCCGGCAACATCTGGACGATAAAGAATTATGAAAACCAGCCCGAAGGCATGTTTAAGTTCAATAAATTCTACAAACAGATAGCCTTGGCATACGGCGCGGGCATACGCATGGACTTCACCTATTTCCTGCTGCGCTTCGACCTCGGCTTGAAGGCCTATAACCCGGCGGTTAATCAGGAGCGCTGGCCGCTGCTGCATCCGCGCTGGGGCCGCGACGCCAACTTCCACTTCTCGGTGGGCTATCCGTTCTGATAACCATAGTTTTAAGTTATGAAATCACTTGTTTTATTTGACCTTGACGGCACTCTGCTCAACACCATCGACGACCTCGGTGCCGCTACGAACCACGCGCTAAAGACGATGGGCTATCCCGAACACGCCATTCTGTCGTACCGAATGATGGTCGGCAACGGCATCACGAAACTCATCGAGCGAGCGCTGCCCGACTATGCCAAAGACGAGGCGACGGTGAAGAAGGCCCGTGCGGCTTTCGTCGAATATTATAACGACCACTGCACCGACGCGACGAAGCCTTATCCGGGCATCGAGGACCTGCTCTTCGAGCTGACTCAGCGCGGGGTCAACCTCGGCGTGACGTCGAATAAATACCAGCAGGCGGTGACCCGCATCATCGGCCATTATTTCCCCGACATACCTTTCAAGGCCGTCCTCGGCAACATCGAGGGTATGCCGCCGAAGCCCGACCCGTCGATTGTCTTCGCGGCGCTGACAGAGTGTCCGACGCCGAAGGATGCGACGCTTTATGTGGGCGACTCGGGCGTAGACATGGAGACGGCACGCCGCGCCTGCGTCGAGTCGGTCGGCGTCACCTGGGGCTTCCGCCCGGCCAAAGAGCTCAAGGCCGCCTACGCCAACCACATCGTCTCCGATCCCGCGGCGATACTTGATATTGCCCTTGGCAATGCATAATGCACAATGCACGATTGGTCGGACGAGTCGGACGATATGGGATAATAAACAAGCAGCTAGAGCCATCCGGCTCTAGCTGCTTGTTTATTGGTTGATGCTCAATGATTTGCACTTAGGTGGCTATGCCATGGCACAGCCCTACAAAGTCAAAGCCATATTTTATTATGCATTGTGCATTGAACACCGTGCTTATTTCACTGTGATTTTCTCGACTTTGGTGCCCTGGCGGCGGATGTAGATGCCGGGAGCGAGGGCTTCGCCTGAGAGCTTGACGCCGTTGAGGTTGTAGTATTCGACGGGCTGGTCGCTGTTGTCGTCGGCGACGATGTCGCCGATGCCGCCGTTGCCGTTGACTGTCACGGCAATGCTGGCTGTGTGGCCGCCGACGTTGACGGTGAGGGCGTGGTAGCCCGAACCTGTGGCTGTGAAGGTCTTTCCGTCGTCAGAGATGGTGCCGAGAGCAGAGGGGCACGAGAGGGTGTAGTCTTTGACCTTGGCGTCGATGAGCACGCCATACTGATTGTAGGCGTAGATGGTCGGAGTGTATTCGCCGAGAGCGTCGATTGTCAGCTTATAGTCTGCGAAGGCTACAGAGGCGATGGTGTTGTCTTCGGGAGCTGTCGAGACGGCCCAGACGCCGTTGACGACCTGTCTCTTATACACATCTGACTCTGCCGACGATATGCAGTGTGTAGATC
>CALZQD010000020.1 GCA_945828175.1 uncultured Bacteroidales bacterium
TCGAAATATGTCTACGGCCTTCAGGCGCTCTTCAATGAGTGGTATGTCTGGTACGGCCTCATCAAATCGCTCGTCTTCGCCTTCATCATCGCTTCGGTCTCGTCGTTCTTCGGCTACTATGTCAAAGGCGGCGCACTCGAGGTCGGCAAGGCCAGCACCAACGGTGTTGTTTCGAGCAGCATCCTTATCCTTCTGTTTGACGTTATACTCACTAAACTCCTGTTGCAATGATTGAAGTAAAGAATATCGTAAAGTCATTCGACGACCGCACTGTTCTTCATGATGTCAGCGCGACTTTCTATACCGGCAAGACCAACCTCATCATCGGCCAGAGCGGTTCGGGCAAGACCGTGCTGATGAAATCGCTCGTCGGCCTGATAAGACCCGAAAAAGGCGAGATTCTTTTCGACGGCCGAGACTTGCTGAAGATGACCTCAGATGAAACGAAAGAACTTCGCAAGGAAATTGGCATGCTCTTCCAGGGTTCGGCTCTGTTCGACTCAGAGACCGTGCTCGGCAACGTTATGTTCCCGCTGGTGATGTTTACCAAAATGAGTCCGGCCGAGATGCGCGACCGCGCGATGTTCTGTATCGAGCGCGTCAACCTCAAGGGCGCCGAAAATAAATATCCGTCTGAAATCTCGGGCGGTATGCAGAAGCGCGTCGCCATCGCCCGCGCTATCGCCCTCAACCCCAAATATCTCTTCTGCGACGAGCCTAACTCGGGCCTCGACCCCAAGACCTCGATACTCATCGACGAACTGCTGAGCGACATCACTCACGAGTATAACATCACCACCATCATCAACACCCACGACATGAATTCGGTGCTCGGCATCGGCGAAAACATCATCTTCATCAACAAGGGCTACCGCGAATGGGTCGGCGACATGAGCCAGATCTATTCGACAACCAACGAGGCCCTCAACGATTTCGTCTTCGCGACGCGCCTGTTCCAGGAGGTCAAGGAGTATGTCAAGGCCAACGAAACCAAAAAGCGTCCCTCCTGATGAGATTCAAAGACATACCCGGACATGAAGACGTCAAAGCTCGTCTCAGGGAGATGGCCGACAGTCACCGCCTGCCTCACGCACTTCTGCTCGAAGGCCCGGTCGGATCGGCCAAATTCATGCTTATCAGAGCTTTCGCGCAGTATATCCACTGCGAAAACCATACCCCCGGCGGCGACAGCTGCGGCAAATGCCCCTCGTGTCTCCAGCATCAGACATTCAACCATATCGACACGATTTATTCGTTCCCGGTAATCAAGAAAGCGGGCAAGTCGACCATTTCAAACGATTGTTTCGGCGATTTCAAGACCTTCATCACCGACTCGCCCTATATGGACATAGAAAAGTGGATTGGCCTGCTCGGCAATATCAATTCCCAGCCCGTCATTTATGTCGAGGAAGGTGCCGAACTTATCCGCCGCCTCAATTTCACGGCGCGCCAGTCACAGTTCAAGATTGTTCTGCTTTGGCTGCCCGAGCGCCTCAAGGAGGAGACGGCCAACAAGCTGCTGAAACTCATCGAAGAGCCCCACCCCGACACGATTTTTTTGATGTCGAGCGACAATTCGCGCGCCATCCTGCCGACAATCTACTCGCGTGTGCAGCGCATCGCCGTCTGCCGCTACAGCGACGACGAGATAAAGCATTTTCTGACAGCCTCCTACCCTGTTTCCGAGACCGACGCCGAGACTTTGGCACGACTCAGCTCGGGCAACGTCATCGAGGCACTTTCGCTCGTCGACATCAGCCGCGTGCGCCAGCAGTTCCTCGATTTCTTCATCGAGCTGATGCGCAAGGCCTATCAGCGCAAAGTCGGCCTGCTGCGCCAGTGGAGCAACGACGTCGCCGCACTCGGCCGCGAACAGATAATCAAGTTTCTCGATTATGCCTCGCGTCTCATCCGCGAGAATTTCATCCTAAACCTCCACGTCGATCAGCTCAACTATCTGACTGAGGACGAGCGCAAGTTCAGCGTCAATTTCGCACGCTTCATCAACGAACGCAATGTCCTGAAAATGTTCGATGTGCTCAACAAGGCGCGCGAGGATGTCGCCGGCAATGCCAATCCCAAGATTGTGCTCTTTGACCTCGCCGTCAAGACTATTCTTCTTATTAAGCAATAGTTACTGACCGTGTCATGACAGAAAACGATTTCATAAGCCAGGTCGCGTCCTATCTGATTGCTGACGATGCCCACCGTCGTCAACTCAGTCGTACGACCCTTGTCTTCCCCAACAAGCGTAGCGCCCTGTTCATGAAAAAAGCGCTCCACCGCTGCATCGGCAGTGCCGTCGGTCGTCCGGCTTTTATGCCGCGGTTCGCCACAATGAGCCGCCTCGTCGCCCGTTTTGCCGACCGCCCCGCCATGAGCCGCCGCGAGTCGCTGTTTTTGCTATACAATACTTATCGCTCTGTGCTCGAGAGCCGTAACCGCTCTGAGCAGCTGAAAGACTTCGACCGTTTTGTCTTCTGGGGCGACATGATTCTCGACGACTTCGACGACATCGACCGACATATGGTCAACGCCGCCAAGCTTTTCAAGAACCTCAAGGATCTCAAGGAGATTAACGCCGACTATCTCGACGAAAGTCAGAAGCAGATCATCCGTCAGATATGGGGCGAGAGTGCCCACACGGCGGCCGTCACAGAGTTCTGGACACATACAGGCGACAACGGCGAGGTCGTCAAGAGCTTCATCAATCTCTGGGAAATCCTCGGCGTCCTCTATGCCGAGTTCCATCGCGCTCTCGACGAGACGGGCCAGACGACACCGGGCTTCCAGTATCGTCTCGCAGCCGAAATAATCGCCGATATGTCGGTCGAAGACCTGCGTCGCGAGCGGTTTGTCTTTATCGGTTTCAACGACCTGTCGCACAGCGAGACTATGATTCTCAAACGCTTGAAGGAGGTCGGCGTCGCCTCGTTTTTCTGGGATTTCGAGTCGCCCGTCTTCAAGGATGGCGAGAGCCTGACGGTCAGCCGCCGCTTCGGCTCGCTGCTCAAGAATTTCCCGATGCCCGATGGCTTTTCGCTCGCCAAACCCGACGAGCGCCCGACGATATCGGTCATCGGCATTCCCTCGAACATCGCGCAGACAAAGATGCTCGGCCCGGTGCTCGACCACCTCGCCGACGAAGGCCGGCTCAATGTCGACAACGCCATCAACACGGCTGTCATCTTGCCTGATGCGTCGCTGCTGATGCCTTCGCTTTTCGCCATCCCCGGCCGAATCGAAGCGCTCAACATCACGATGGGCATACCTTTCGCTTCAACTCCCTTCGCAGCATTCCTCAAATCTATAATAACGCTCCAGCTAAGAGCGCGCCTCATCCACGGCGAATTCCATTTCTACCACGAGGACGTGCTGCAACTCCTCTCCCACCCTCATATCCTCTCGTTCGCCTCGTCGTCGGCCGAGAAAATCAAGTCTTACATTTCAGCCAACTGCCTCTATAACATTCCGGCATCATACATCGTCGAGACATTCCCTGGGCTCGCCTATATCTTCCGCGCTGTCAAGCAGCTCGAAAACGTCGACGAGCTTCAGGACTATCTCCGCAACCTCCTCACGGGCCTGCGCGACGACCTCTCGGCTGCCTCGCCGTCGTTCAAGGCCGGGCGCAAGGTCGAGGTCCGACTGCTCGACAATTATCTCGATGAAATCGACCAGCTCAGCGAACTGATAAAGCGCTACCGCATCAGCATGTCTGAGAACACATATTTCACTCTGTTTGAAAAGCTGCTGAATGCAAGCCAGATAAACCTTCAGGGCACACCTCTTCGCGGACTCCAGATCATGGGCGTTCTCGAGACCCGTGCGCTCGATTTCGACAACCTCATCATCCTGTCGATGAACGAGCGCGTCTTCCCCCGCAAGAGCTATATAAAGACGATGATTCCCAACAACCTGCGCATCGGCTACGGCATGCCGTCGATCGACCGTCAGGACAGTCTTTATACATATTATTTCTATCATATGCTGACGCGCGCCAAAAACGTGACGCTGATCTATGACAGCCGCGTCGGAGCGTTGGGCGCCGGCGAGATGTCGCGCTATATCTCTCAGCTCAAGCATCTCAACCTCTTCGACCGCATCACCTTCGACAACATCGGCTTCTCGTCGGAGGTCTCGCCCGAGCGAGTCATCCGGGTCGACAAGACCGACGCCGTCCTCGACGAGCTGAAGGCATTCACCATCCCCGGGGGATCGTTCATTTCGGCGAGCGCGCTGAAGTCTTACAAGCGCTGCCGACTGCAGTTCTACCTCCAGTATGTCAGGAACATGCGCGGCACCGACGAGCAATATGACTACATGACCGCCGCCCAGCACGGCACCATCATCCACCGCGTCATCGAGCAGCTGCTCATGCCTTTCGAGGGCAAGCACGTCGACGCAGCGGCGATAGACTCGATTCTCAAAGCGCCCGGCCTCATCAAGAAGACCATTGACAGCGTCATCACCGAGGTATTCTACCCCAAGGCCAAGGAGACCGCCGACGGACATGAACTGCCGGCCGAAGGCAATATCTTTGCCGGCGTCATTGACCTCTATGTCAGGAAGATGCTCGGCTATGAGCAGAAGAGCTACTGCACGCCGTCGTTCCGCTACGTCAAGGGCGAGATGGCCGTCTCCGACCCGCAGTGGCAGATCACCGACGACCTCGCGATAAACTTCAAGATGTCAATCGACCGCGTCGACGAGATAACGCCGGGACATCTCCGCTTCATCGACTACAAGACCGGCGCCGACAAATCGACCGTCACCGACGTCGACAAGCTCTTTGTCAGAGGCAAGCACGACTACGATGCCATATTTCAGATTCTTACATACTGCGAGGCCTATGCCGACATGGTCGATCCGGGCGTCTCAATCAAGCCGATTATCTACCCCTTCAGAAACATGGTCGTGGCCGACGGCATCGTCGCAACCAAGATTGGCAAGGAGGAGATTGACGACTTCCGCAGCGTCTCGGCTGAGTTCAGACCTATGCTCAACGAGATGATTTCTGAGATTTTCGACCCGGCCGTACCATTCGACCGTGCCGAAGACCCAAAGTCGTGCGCCTTCTGTCCCTTCCTCGAGCTCTGCGACCGACAGGTTCCCGAATTCTGACGCCATGGCCGGACTCTATATTCATATTCCTTTCTGCCACAGCAAGTGTCTCTACTGCGACTTCTATTCGACCCCCGACCGCAGCGCCGTCGATGGCGTCATCGAAGCCCTGAAAACTGAATTCGCTCGCCGTCGGCATGACATCGGCGGTCCGTATAAAACTGTCTATATCGGAGGCGGCACGCCTTCAATCTTGTCGCAACGTCAATTTGCATCGCTTGTTTCGGCGCTGCCTCTCGACGACTGTGAGGAATTTACCATCGAAGTCAACCCCGAGGACGTCTCGCCCGAAATGGCCGCGTTCTGGCACCGTTTGGGCGTAAACCGCGTCAGCATGGGCGTCCAGTCGTTCGACGACATCGAGCTCAAGACTGTCGGACGTCGCCACGACGCGCTCACCGCCGTTCAAGCCTTTGACACTCTTCGCAATGCCGGCTTCGGCAACATCAGCAGCGACCTCATCTACGGGTTGCCTGGCCAAAGCCTCGAATCGTGGCGAAAAAGCCTCGGGCGCCTTGTCGAAATGGCTCCCGAGCACATCTCGGCCTATAGTCTGACTTACGAGGAAGGTACGGCGCTCACCCGACTCCGAAACAAAGGCCGGATCAAGGCCGCCGACGATGACCTCTGCGCCGATATGTACTATCATCTCATTGACCGACTGGCTGATTCAGGTTACCGCCATTATGAAATCTCGAATTTCGCACGACCGGGCATGACTTCGCGCCATAACAGCTCCTACTGGACCGGCGAGCCATATCTCGGCCTCGGTCCCGGCGCCTACAGTTTCGACGGCAAGCACCGCATCTATAATGCACCTTCGATAAAAGACTATCTCGCCGGTAAAGCCGAAATCGTCGAAGACGAGACACAAACCGACATCGTCAACGACGCCATCATCACGGCCCTTCGCACCGACACAGGTCTGCAGCTCGACTCAGTCGCAGCCGATTATCGCCGCGAGATCATGCATTCTGCCGAGAAATATCTCGCCTCGGGCGACCTCAACCTCGACAACGGCCGTCTCGTGATAAAAGAGCGCTCATGGCTCATCGCCGATGCCATCATGCGCGACCTGCTTGTTTAGCGCCCCACGCGGCCACCGGGCATCGCCATAATTGCAGCATTGCGACCAAACATTCAGGGCGGTAAGGCTGTTAATATATCATAAATTTCAAACTTAAATAAACGTGAATTCTTATATCGAACTCACGTATTATTAGCAGTTTTATAGACTTTTAGCCAATCGAGTTTTCCCAAAATATCAATGAGGAGAAAGTCTCAATATGTCAACAGATCAAAATAATACATACGAGTCCTCAATTCTTCAGTTTCGTTAATATCATAAAATGCTTTTTCATCATTAATACGCGGGAAAAGAGGCTTGAAGCCGTTGCGTTCGTAATAGGATAACGTATGGTTATTGTTGACGGCATCTACTAAGATAAAACGACATCCTGTCTTGTTATCAGTACTTATAAACCAATCTTTAATAAAATCCATAATTTGCGCGCCGATGCGAAATTCAGCGCTTTGATAATCTTTATCCACTCCCAGTCGTCCAATCAATACTGCCGGATAAGTACGGCCCTGTTTGTTGTAAGCAATTGCTTTATTAAGATGTCGCTTGGGGTTATTTGGCAAATGAGTAGTCTGAATACCGGCATTGGCAAGTGTTATCATCGCAACTATCTTTCTATCATTGAAATTATCAAGCCAACAATAGGTTTTACCCATAAGGTCTCTCTCATAGGTTATCGCATCGTTTGCGAAAAAATCATTTAAATCATCAACGCCACAATCAAAAGGGACACAATTATTTAATATAAGTTCATTTAGCTTATATATAGTACAGTCATTCCCAAGATTTAGACGGGTATCGTTCATTGCTTGAGCCATGATGGGACAAACTCACGGGAACGACGCATTATCTCAGCGATTTTTTTCTCCCTATCCTCTGAAAGAATTCGACGCGGTTTACGTTCGTTTTCTTCAGCCTGACGTACAAAATCGTCGGCTAAAGAACCGGTGAGAATAGGTACTGCTTTAATAGGAGTTGCCATAGATGATTCTGCTTTAGAACACAAAGTTACAACATTATAACGAATATTCCAAAGGGTTTGATTAAAGTAATATCAGGCATTTTCAATCATGATGATACGGTTCGCCGCGGAGGATGGTCATGGCGCGGTAGACTTGTTCGGCGAAGAAGAGGCGAACCATTTCGTGGTTGAAGGTCATCTTCGATAGCGAGAGTTTGTCGTCGGCGCGGTCATAGACTTCTTTCGAGAAACCGTATGGACCGCCGATGACAAATATCAGATTGCCGGCGACTGTGACCGTTTTCTTCTCGATATAGGCCGAAAATTCGCGCGAAGTCATTTCCTTGCCTCTCTCGTCGAGCAAAACGACAAAATCGCGGTTGTCGATAAAGTTGAGTATCGCCGCCCCTTCTGTCTCTTTCTGCCGGGCTTCGGTCATGCCTCTTGAGGTCTTGACATCGGGCAGCGCCACGACATCGAATGGCATATAGCGTTGGACGCGCTTGGTGTAGAGTGTAATGCCTTCTGACATGAGGCTGTCTTTGGTCTTGCCGATACAGAGCAGAACAGTTTTCATCGCTTGAAAAATTTTACTAACTTTGTGCAAAGTTAATCATTTAAACCGATTTTTTATGAAGTCAAAAGACCAACTTATAGACGACCTGCTCACGCTGGCCTTCGCCGAAGATGTGGGTGACGGCGATCACACCACCCTCAGCACCATCCCGGCCGACGAGATGGGCCGTCAGCATCTGCTTGTTAAAGAAGAAGGTATCCTTGCCGGCGTCGAGATGGCGCGCCGCGTTTTCGCCAAGTTTGACCCCGAGCTGAAGATGACCGTCTTCATCAACGACGGTGCCCACGTCAAGCCCGGCGACATCGCTTTTGTCGTCGAGGGCAAAGTGCGGTCACTGCTCCAGACCGAGCGCATCATGCTCAACATCATGCAGCGCATGAGCGGTATCGCCACTGTCACAGCCAAATACCAGCAGCGCCTCGAAGGACTGAAGACCAAGGTGCTCGACACCCGCAAGACCACTCCCGGCCTCAGACTCCTCGAAAAAGAGGCTGTCAAGATTGGCGGCGGCGAGAACCACCGCATCGGCCTCTTCGACATGATCCTTATCAAAGACAACCACGTCGACTTTGCCGGCGGCATCAAGGAAGCCGTCGCAGCCGCAAAGAAATACTGCAAGGAGAAAGGTAAAGACCTCAAAATCGAGCAGGAGGTACGCAACGAGGACGAAATCCGCCAGGCTCTCGAAGCCGGCGTCGACCGCATAATGCTCGACAACTTCACGCCCGAGCGCAACCGCGAGGCCGTCAAGCTGATTCGCAGCATCAACCCCGCCGTCGAAATTGAATCGTCGGGCGGCATCACCCTCGACACGCTGCGCGCCTATGGTGAGTGCGGTGTCGACTTCATTTCGGTCGGAGCACTCACCCACTCTGTCAAAGGCCTCGACATGAGCTTCAAGGCCTGCTGAAAATCAGATTTTTAGAGAATATCATAGCCGATGAATGAGTCAATCACTTCATCGGCTTTTTCGTATAGCGACTCGCGCGGATTGGTAGTGGCGAGGGCGACGACATAGGCTCCGGCACGGCGGCCTGCCTCGAGTCCGGCAAAGCTGTCTTCAAATACAACGCAGTCTGTCGGGTCGACGCCAAGCTTTTCGGCGGCAATGAGATAGCCCTGCGGGTCGGGCTTCGAGCGCTCGACGAGAGCATCGGTGATGACGGCCTCGAATTTCGGCCTGAGTTCGGGTATCTGGCTGAACAGCCGCGACATCTTGCGGTCGTTGCTGCTCGTCACTATGGCCTTGGGGATATTCTTATCTATCAGGCGGTCAAGAAAATCCGACACACCGTCGAAGAGCGTGTAGCGCATCGATTCCTCCTGCTCTTTGAGCAGAACGAGAATCTCGTCGCGAATATCTTCGTCGAAATATGTCTCAAGTATTCGGGCGAGAGTGTTGCCTTTTATCACTCTCGCAAAATCGTCGACGCCTGTCGGGTAGCGTCGGTCTATATCATCCCAGAAGTCGGTGTAAATGCTTTCTGTATCGACAATTACACCGTCGAGATCGAACAATGCTGCCTTATATCTCATGTTTTTTAGCATTAAATCGACGCAAAGTTAATACTTTGGCCCTATAAAATTGTTAAATTTGCATATATTTATTGTAGAATCAACTTATGCCGATCCCACCGCAGTCACAGTCACCGACGTCATTAGGCACGAAGACAATCGGGCAACTCCTTGTCCAGTATTCTCTTCCGGCCATCATAGCGAGTCTCGCGACCTCGCTGTATAATATCGTCGACAGCATCTTCATCGGCCGCGGCGTCGGCGCCATGGCAATCTCGGGCCTCGCCATCACCTTCCCGCTGATGAATCTCGTCATCGGTTTCTGTACGCTCATAGCCGTCGGCGGTGCCACAATCAGCTCGATATTCCTCGGTCAGAAAAATCTCAAGCGTGCCACCGATGTTGTCAACAACGTTCTGGTGCTCTGTCTGATACACTCTGTAGTTTTCGGCAGCATCACGCTGATTTTTCTTGACCCGATACTGATATTCTTCGGTGCGACCTCAGAGACCATCGGCTATGCCCGCGAATTCATGCGCATCATCCTCTACGGCACCCCGGTATCTTATATCTTCATCGGCCTCAACAACCTCATGCGTGCCACGGGCTATCCCAAGAAGGCGATGATTTCGGCGCTGCTGTCGGTGCTTGTCAACGTCATCCTCGCCCCCATTTTCATCTTCGTCTTCGACTGGGGCATCGCCGGCGCGGCCTTTGCCACCATCTGCGGCCAGTTCTCGGCCTTCATATGGGTGCTGATACACTTCCTTTCTAAAAAGAGCTACGTCCACTTCGAGTGGCGCGACCGCTTTTTCAGCCCCGACCTCATCAAGCGCATCTATGCCATAGGCCTGTCGCCCTTCCTGATGAACTGCTGCGCCTGCCTCGTGGTCGTCTTCATCAATAAAGCCCTGCTTGCCTATGCCTACGACCTCGGCAATGTCGCCGTCGGAGCCTACGGCATCGTCAATCGCACGACGATGTTCTTCGTCATGATTGTCTTCGGCGTCACTCAGGGCATGCAGCCCATCCTCGGCTACAACTACGGCGCCTCAAACTGGCCGCGCGTCAAGGAGACTCTCGTCAAGGGCGTCCTCCTCGGCACAGCCATCTCGACCGTCGGCTGGATTCTCACCGAGAGCTTCCCCGACGTCATCAGCTCGATGTTTACCACCGATTGCACTATGATCGACATCGCCCGCGAAGGCTTCAGAATATACTTCATATTCTACCCTGTCGTCGGCGCGCAGATTGTCATTCAGAACTATTTCCAGTCGATTGGCAAACCCAAGCTCTCGATATTCCTTTCGCTCACCCGTCAGCTGATATTCCTCCTACCCCTGCTGTGGATTCTGCCGAAGCATTTCGGCGTCGACGGTGTCTGGGCCAGCATGGCCGGCAGCGATTTTCTCGCCTTCGTCCTTGCACTTCTGACTGTATTAATCACAAGCCCCAAGATTAAGCGGGCATTAACTCAAAAATAAGATGCTGAAAACCTTAAATATGCGCGTCACTCCCAAAGTGGCCGCCATCCCCGAGCTCCTGCTGAGCGAAGCCGCCAAAACTCTGTCGGTCAACCCTGCGCGAATAAAGAAAATCGAAATTGTCCGTCGCTCGATTGATGCCCGACAGCGTCAGGTCTTCGTCAACCTCACTGTCGACGTCCACATCGACGCCGTCGAAATAGGCACGAACGATTTCACGCCCGTCGTCTACGGCAATGTTGCCGACCGGCCGCAGGTCGTTGTCGTCGGCGCCGGTCCGGCCGGACTCTTTGCGGCTCTCGCTCTCATCGAGGCCGGACTGAAGCCCGTCGTCCTCGAGCGCGGCAAGGATGTCGACAGCCGCCGCCTCGACCTCGCGGCCATCAACCGCAGGAATATCGTCGACCCCGACTCAAACTACTGCTTTGGTGAGGGCGGCGCGGGTGCGTTCTCCGACGGCAAGCTCTATACCCGCAGCAAAAAGCGCGGCTCGGTCGAGAAGGTTCTCCGGGTCTTCGTCACACACGGCGCCAAGCGCGAGATTCTCGTCGACGCCCATCCCCATATCGGCACCGACAAGTTGCCCGAGGTCATCAAGAATATGCGCGAGACCATCCTCCGCTCCGGCGGCGAGATTCATTTCTCGACCCGTGTCTCTGACATCATCATCGACGGCAACGAGGCGCGCGGCGTCGTCACATCCGACGGCACGGAATACCTCGGTCCCGTCATCATGGCAACAGGCCACTCTGCCCGCGACATCTACCGCATGCTCGATGCCAAGGGCGTAGCGATGACCCCCAAGGGCATAGCCGTAGGTGTGCGGCTCGAGCATCCACAGCAGCTGATCGACCGGATTCAGTATCACAGCCCCGAGGGTCGCGGACGTTATCTCCCTGCCGCCGAGTACTCGATGCTCACTCGTGTCGACGACCGCGCCGTCTATTCGTTCTGCATGTGCCCCGGCGGTTTCATCATCCCGGCTGCGAGCGACGGCGGCCAGCTCGTCGTCAACGGCATGTCGCCGTCAAACCGCGGTACCAAATGGGCCAACTCGGGCATGGTCGTCGAGGTCTTGCCCGAAGACCTCCCTGAGTACGACCGTCTCGGCTCGCTCAAGATGATGGGCTTTCAGGAAGATATAGAGAAGCGCTTTTTCGAGGCTTCGGGCCACACTCAGCAGGCTCCGGCCCAGCGCATGGTCGAGTTCACCAACGGCCGTCTGTCGTCGTCGCTGCCCGACACGTCTTACGCTCCTGGCATTATACCGGCGCGCATCGATGAACTACTGCCGCCGCGTATTGCCAAGCGACTGCAGAAAGGCTTCGTCGAGTTCGGTCGCAAATCTGTCTCTTATACACATCTGACGCTGCCGACGATATGCAGTGTGTAG
>CALZQD010000021.1 GCA_945828175.1 uncultured Bacteroidales bacterium
ACACACTGCATATCGTCGGCAGCGTCAGATGTGTATAAGAGACAGACGATGAAGAATGCCCAATAGAGCGTCATCACCGATGCCAAAAGGAATCCGACGCCAATCGAGATGAATATCAGCGCGATAAGTGCTAAAGCTACTATCAGCGTGCTTAAAGCGACGGCCGACAGGAGCATCGACACCTTCTCGGCAGCCGAGAGCCTCATATAATCGGCATACAGGCCAAGATAACGTTTCAGGCTCTCGATTATGCCCGATGTGTTGTCGTTGTTAACTGTTCCGAACATCTCTCTGTGATTTAATTTTAAGCTTGTGATTATTTCGATGAATAGGCCTGCGGGCTGCCGGCGCTGTTGCCTGCTCCGGCGCGCCGCGGGTCGCTATCGTCTGTTATTTTTTATCTTCTATCTCGCCGGCAATGATGTCTACGAGTTCGTCTACCTGATCTTTGGCAATGATACCCTTCTTCTGAAGGATAGTTTTGATGCGGTATCTCAGGTCTTCACCGCTTTCGGGGGTGAGAAGGGCCGTTGCAACAGCGCCTACTGCGACGCCTGCAAGAAATTTTACGAATCCACTCATAGTTTGGCTCCTTTTATTTCTTCACTGATCTGTTCGGCAAGGCGGTCGAGTTTGTCGGTCTTGATGCCGGGGAAGTGATCTTTGATAAAATCTTTTATTGTCTCGCGGGTATCCTCGCCCTTCTGGGGGGCAAAGAGGAGTGCAACGGCTGCACCCACTACGGCGCCGCCGACTGCTGCTAACACTAAATCTAATCCTTTCATTTCTGTGGCGTTTTTAGAGTTGGTTGTATGTTGCTTGTAAAATTAGTTTTATAGTATAAACAAGCGCCCGGCACATTTTGTTGTGTCGGGCGCGGCGAAAATTTTATTTTCGATAATCTCAGTCGTTGAGAGGCACGGCGTAGTAAGCCTGGCGGCCGTCGGGATAAAGGCCGATGATAAACATCACCTTGTCGCGGTCGGCGCTCTTGCGAACGGCGTTGTAGATCTTCTCGACATCGTCGGCCGATGTCACGCGGCTGTTGTTGATCGACAGGATGATGAAATCGTCCTTGATGCCGTTGTCCTTGAAGCGGCCGTCGGTCAGCTTGCCGACCGACACACCGCCAGAGATTTCGAGACGGCGGGCTGTCTCCTCGTCGACGGCTTTGAGCGTGGCGCCGAGCGACGACGAGTTGTCGGCACGAGTCAGACCCGTGTTGCCCGAGCTGTTGCGCAGGGTGACGACAGTGGTCTCTTTCTTGCCGTCACGCACATAGCTGACTTTAACCTTATCGCCGGGGCTGAACTTCGTCACTGCCTCCTGGAGCTGGGCGGTCGACAGCGTGGGATATTTATCGAGCGCCGTGATGATGTCGCCCTCCTTGATGCCGGCGGCTTTGGCTGCCGAGCGGTCTTCGACCGAGGCTACGAGGATGCCGGCGTTGACGCCCTTGATGTCTTTCTCGGCGATGAGTTCGGGCGTCAGCTCGACGAAGCGGATGCCGAGATATGCGCGCTGCACGGCGCCGAAGCTCTTGAGGTCAGAGACGACCTTCGTGACGATTGACGTCGGTATAGCGAACGAGCAGCCGGCGTAAGTACCCGTCTTCGAGTAAATTGCCGTGTTGATGCCGACGAGTTCACCGTTGAGGTTGACCAGGGCGCCGCCCGAGTTGCCGCTGTTGACAGCTGCATCGGTCTGGATATACGACTCGATGCCGCCGCTCGACGGCGTGCGGGTCGACGACGAGATGTTGCGCGCCTTGGCACTGACGATGCCCGATGTCACCGACGAGGTGAAGCCGAAGGGGTTGCCGACGGCAAGCACCCATTCGCCGACCTTGAGGTCCTCCGAGTCGCCGATGGGAATGACGTGGAGGTCAGGAGCTTCGATTTTTATAAGCGCGAGGTCGGTCACGGGGTCGGCGCCGATGACCTTGGCCTCGAAATTACGGTTGTCGTTGAGGGTTACTTCAAGACGCTCGGCGTCGGCGATGACGTGGTTGTTGGTGACGATGTAGCCGTCCTTGCTGATGATGACGCCCGAACCGAGGCCTATCTGCACCTGCTTGGGCTGCTCGGTCTGGCGAGGCTGCTCCTGACGGCGCGGACGGCCGAAGAAGAATTCAAACAGCGGGTCGTCATACATGTCCATGCCGTAGTTGCGGCCATAGTTCTGACGCGGAACCGCATAGCTCTTTACCGAGACGACGCCGTTGACGGTCTGCTCGGCTGCGTTGGTGAAGTCATCCTGATAGATGACGCGGCCGCGGCTATCGTGACGGTTGCTCTGCTCACGACCTTCGTCGACGGCCTTATCCGATTCGCCTGCTGTTGAAATCTGGGCGGCAGCCGTAGCTGCGACAAGAGCCGTCGCCACGAGCACCGACAGCTGTATCGTTTTCAAAAAATTAAAAGGTTTCATAGATTTGTTAGATTTCATAGAGCTTAGTATTGTAATGAACTTATGTTTTTTCTCTCTGATTTTTCTTTCTTTTAATACAAAAATAATCAAACTCTATAATATAGACGCATTAATAACCAAAGGTTTAAACTTATTTTGCCGAAAGGGTCGAACTTTAAGATTTGTTTTAACAATTAGTGTTAAATTTATAAATGCGTGTTAATGACAGCGCCGCGCGCTCGCCTCTCGCCGAAGATGACTATATTTGTAGGTACAAATAACAGATCATCGTGCGCCACAGTCTCGTCGTCATATCCATGCTCCTGCTGCTTCTCCTCGGCTCCTGTAAGTCGTCGCGTAACAGCGTGAAAGTCAAGCCCGACAATCGCGAGGCCGCCGTGACGCCCGTACCCCATAAGCTCAGTTCGTCGTCAGTCGACACCGAGATTGGCAACCGCCTCGTAAGCGAGGCCCGCAAATGGCTCGGCGTGCCCTACAGCTACGGCGGCAACTCACGCAAGGGCGTCGACTGCTCGGGCATGGTCGTCGCCGTCTACCGCGACGCCGCCTCATTGAAACTGCCGCGCAGCTCCGCTGACCAGCACCGCTACTGCCGCGACATAAACCGCAAGGACCTCGAAGCCGGCGACCTCGTCTTCTTCAAAGGCTCCTCCAAGGGCAAGATCAGCCACGTCGGCATCTACATCGGCGACAACAAGATGATCCACGCCTCATCGTCGCGCGGCGTCATCGTCAGCGACCTCGCCGAGAAATACTATGTGCGCCACTACCACGCCTCGGGCCGCGTCGAGGGCGTAACCTTCGCCGCTACAGGCAACTCGCCCGACAAAAACAAGAAAAAGAAGCAGAAAAAATCAAAGCGAACGCCCCCTCCGCCTCCAGTCGAGGAGAAAATCATCACCCCCGCCGACACTATTATCGTCCGCCCGATAGTCCCCACAGACAGCGTCCAAGAGCGCCGCAACACCACCCCGGCTGACAGCATTATAAGCCGCCGCAACACCATCGCGGCCGACAGCACAGCCGTCGACACCACCGCCGTCACCGACGACATCCGCAACCGCGTCTCCCGCGGCTTCAAAGGCGCATTCTGACAGCGCCATCAACCACTGCCAAGGCAACATTTTTATCCTGGTTCCGAGCTTTAGCGAGGCCTACTCTCAGCGTTCTCGCCATCTTCCGATTTTTCCGATAAACTCCGATAACTCCGATTGCTATCTTTACCTCCCGCACGCCAAAGCTATGTCAGCGCTCCCGTCCAGACATAATTAAGAGCAAAAATAACGGTGAAAGCGAAGTCGAGCCACGGCAGGGCGATGGTGAGTGCAAAAACGATGAGGTGTATAGCTGAAGTCGTCGAAGCCCCACGGCGTGAGAGCGAAAATGAGGCCATATAAAGCGGCGGCAGCGATGAGCCAGATGTTGAAAAGGCGTGATTTCATGAAGTTATCGCTTTATAAGCCAAACATTCGCGGGGCGGTGACGGAGATTATTCGAGAGGCTGATTGAGGCGGCGGAGGTGGGGAGCATAGTTGAAGCCGTAGACCTCGTAGATGTCCATCAGCTGCGGGAGGCGGCGGAGGAACATCGTATAGTCTTTAGTCGAGGGGTCGACCCACTGGATTTCGCTGAGAGCAGCATAGCGGGGCAGCGCCTGATATTCGACGTCGGTGAAGTGGAAGAGACGCTCGGTCCACATATTTGCCTGAACGCCGAGGATGTGCTTGCCCTCTTCGGGAGTGAGTACCGAGGGCACGGGGTCGAAGCTGTAGACTTTGTCGACAGGAACGTAGTTGAAGCAGCCGTGGGGCTCGTTGGGCTCGCGGCTCTGGAAGTAATCGAAGTAGAGGTAGTCGGTGGGGGTCATGATGACATCGTGGCCCGAGCGGGCAGCGGTGATGCCGCCGTCGGTGCCGCGCCACGACATGATGGTGGCTGTGGGCGATACTTTGCCTTCGAGAATCTCGTCCCAGCCGATTATCTTGCGGCCGCGGGCGTTGATAAATTTCTCGGCATGGTCCATGACGTAGTTCTGGAGGAGCTGTTCGGCCGTGTGATGCTCGTCGGAGACGAGGCCGAGCTCCTTGATCTTGGCCTGGCATTTGGGGCACTCCTGCCAGCGGAATTTGGGGCATTCGTCGCCGCCGATGTGGATATACTCTGAGGGGAAGATGTCGATTACCTCGGCGAGGACATCGTCGATGAAGTCATAAATCTTGTCGTTGCCGGCGCAGAGCACCTCGTTGGTGATGCCCCAGTCCTGCCAAACCTCGTAGGGGCCGCCGGTGCAGCCGAGTTCGGGATAGACGGCGAGGGCGGCCTGCATATGGCCGGGCATGTCGATTTCGGGGATGATGACGATGTTGCGGTCGGCGGCGTAGGCGATGATGTCGCGAGCCTCGTCCTGGGTGTAGAAACCGCCGTGGGGGATGCCGTCGAACTCACCGGGACGGCCTTTTATGGCTGTGCCTTTGCGCTTCGAGCCTTCGGCGGCGAGGCGCGGGTGTTTCTTGATTTCGATGCGCCAGCCCTGGTCGTCGGTGAGATGCCAGTGGAGTCGGTTCATGTTGTGCATGGCCATGATGTCGATGAAGCGCTTGATTGAGTCGGTCGTGAAGAAATGGCGGCTGACGTCGAGGTGGGCGCCGCGATAGCCGAAGCGGGGAAAATCGGTGACGCTGACTGCGGGGAGCTCAATCGAGGCGGCTTTGCCTGCGGGGAGCGATTTGCGGAGGGTCTGGATGCCGTAGAAGACGCCGCCGTTGTCGGGGGCGGTAATGCTGACGCCGTCGGCCTTGACGGTGAGCGAGTAGCTCTCGGGCTTGCCTTCACCGGCTACGGCGAGGGTTATGCCGTCGCTGCCCGTGCCGGTCGCGGGGACGAGGGTGATGCCTGTCTGCTCCTTGACGTATCCGGCGAGGAATCCGGCATATTTGGCGAGCGCGGCGTTATCGGCGGGGTAATATACTTTCACGCCGTCGCGCAGGACGAAGGGCGCGTCGCCGTCGGTGTAGGCGACTTCGCGCGGCATGGGGATGACTTTGAAATTGGCTTTCGAGGCAGCCTCGGCCGGCATGAAGGCACAGGAGAGCGCCAGAACGAAGGCCACGCGGGCTATGGTCTTGAGAAATTTCATTGATAAGAGATGTTGAGTTATAGGATAATGCTTTGGTTTTAGCGCAAATCTACTAAAAAAAGTGCGAACTTGCGGCATAAGGTCGGGCAAAGAAGGCGATATTATAATTTTTTGTATATTTTTGCCGATATAAATATGGCGCGGACAACGGCGCCGCAATATTAACATGATGAAAAAGACATTCAAGACACTCCTTTTTGCGGCGGCATCGATCTGCTGCCTGACGGCCTCGGCCGAGAAATACAAAGTCATCATCCCCTTCGGCGACGAAGAAGAGGGCGCGATGGCCTATATGGTCAACTTCGACAACGGCGACAAAATCGACAGCGTCATCGTGGCCGACAAGGCAGCCGTGTTTACGGGCGAGATTGACGAACCCGTCGTCGCCCGCGTGCTTGTCGACGGCCAGCGAGTAGGAACCTTCATTCTCGAGAGCGGCACGATAGGCTACAACCATCAGCACGGCGCTTTCGGTTCGATGCTCAACGACCGCCTCAAGGCCATCAGCGACTCGGTCGGCGCCATCGCCGGCAAGTTCCGCACAGCCGCGACCGACGCCGAGCGCGAGGCCATCTACGCCGACTATCAGCGCTATATCGACTCGCAGATTGCCGAGAACCTCGACAGCCCGATAGCCTACTACCTCTTCATCCAGGACGCCGGGTCGCTCGAGCCCGCCGAGTTTGAGGCCGCACTGAAGAAGTATCCGGCCCTCGCCTCATATCAGCGCGTCGGCAAAATCAAGGAATCGCACGCCCGCCGTCAGGCCACGTCGCCCGGCAATATGTTTGCCGACTTCGAGGTCGAATATCAGGGCAAGACCTACCGCCTGAGCGATTATGTCGCCAAAGGCCGTTATGTGCTCGTCGACTACTGGGCAAGCTGGTGCGGCCCCTGCCTGCGTCAGCTGCCGGTGCTCAAAGAGCTCTACGGCGAGTATAAAGACAAGGGCCTCGACGTGCTCGGCGTAGCCGTCTGGGACCAGCCGGCCGACACCGAGGCCGCCATCGTCAGCCACGAGCTGCCCTGGCCCTGCATCATCAACGCCGGCAATGTGCCGACCGACATCTACGGTATCAACGGCATACCCTGCATAATACTCTATGGCCCCGACGGCAAGATTCTCGTGCGCGACAAGCAGGGCGACGAGCTCAAAGCCGCCGTCCGCGAGTTTATGGACAAGAAATAAGAGGAGAGAGGAAGGCGGTGCAGCGCCGAGCGGAGCTTACCGCTGTCTCAACACCCTGTTGACGGCCGGGGGAGCCGTGAAGACGGCCACCCAGACGCCGGTCCAGTCGGCCAGCAGGTCGAAGATGTCGCCCGAACGGCTGTCGGTGAGATAAGCCTGGGCGAGCTCGTCGGCGATGCAGGCCACCATGACACATAAAGCAACTTTAGACATGAAGCTGAACGTCAACTGCCGTTGGCGTTCAGCTCTTTTATAGTCGAAGGCGATGGCGCCGACGAGGCCGCCCATCATAATGGCGTGGATGAGTTTGTCGAGGTGGGGAATCTCGAAACTGACGTCGCCGGTGGGGTCAGACGAGAGCGTGGCGTAGAGTATCACGCCGACGACGATGAGTGTGGGCCAGTAGTGGCGCAGAAAAGTTATAAAGCTGTTCATTCGTTGACGGGTTCATCAAGGTAATTGCGGCTCACGGCCTTGCTCGCAGCCGGTTTGCGGGGTTTGGCGGCGCGCTTGCGCGATGACTTCGCCGCGGCGCTGTCGGCTGAGACTGAAGCTTCTTTGGCGGCGACGATGACGGCGGCGACGCTGTCGGCCTCGGCGATATGACGCTCAGCGGCAGCCCTGTCGCCGGTCGGACACGATGTCACGGCCAAGGCGACGGCGATAACGACGACGAGGACCGTCAGCGCGACGGTCTCGAGAGATGTGAGCCTGAGTTTCATTATATTATATCAGCTTGGAAATCATGATGGCGGCGATGAGCAGCGGAGCCACATAGCGGATGACGAAGGCCACGGCCGAGGTGACGCGCGACTTAATCGTGCCGTGGTTGGTGAGCTGCTCGTCGAGGAGATGATGCGGGGCAAACCAGCCGACATAGACGCAGACGCCTATCGAGACGAGCGGCAGCAGGATGTCGGTCGTAGTTGAGTCGAGGAAGTCGAAGATGTTCTTGCCGCCGATGGTGATGTTGCCGAGCGAGCCGTAGGAGAGCGAGCAGACCGAGCTGAAGACAAAGAGTGGCAGCATCACCGTCAGGCAGGCGCGGCGTCGGCTCATCGAGAAATGGTCCTGCATGAAGGCAATCGACACCTCGGCAATCGACACGGTCGAGGTCAGCGCGGCGACGAGGAGCAGCAGGAAGAACATTATCGACCAGAGGACGGTGCCGGGCATGTTGGTGAATACCTCGGGGAGGGTGACGAAGACGAGCGTGGCGCCGGCGAGGCTGTGGTTGTCGAGGCCGAAGGTCGTCACGGCGGGGAAGATGATGCAGCCCGTGAGGATGGCGACGAGAAGACTCATCGTCGAGACGATGACCGACGTGCGCGTCAGGCGCGTGTCGTCGGGGTAGTATGCGGCGTAGGTAATGAGGATGCCCATGCCGAGGCTGAGCGAGAAGAAGGTTTGGCCGAGGGCGCTGACGAAGACTTCGGGGGTAATCTTCGAGAAGTCGGGCGAGAGGAAGAACTCGAGGCCCCGGCCGGCACCGGGGAGGCTGAGCGTCACCGCGCAGAGCACGACGAGGATGAGGAAGAGCAGTGGCATAAGAACGTTCGACAGACGCTCGATGCCTTTCTGGACGCCGCCGAGGAGGATGCCGATGTTGATGATTATGACAGCCCAGGTCGCTGTCAGCGGCGCGATGTCAGAGAAGATATATCGCTCCATGCGGCCGGTGAAGGCGTTGTCGAGGGCGGCGTCGGTGCTGCCGAGGTCGCTGTAGAGATTGCCGGTGATTGACTCCCAGAGGTATTCGAGAGTCCAGCCGGCGACTACCATATAGTAGCAGAGGATGAGGTATGAGGCGAGGATGGCGAGGCCGCCGACGATGGGCCACTTCGAGCCTGGCGAGAGGCGGCTGAACGAGCCGGCGGCGTCGTTGCGGCCCGCACGGCCGAGCGAGAACTCGGCCAGCATCACGGGGATGCCGAGCACCACGACGCAGGCGATATAGAGGATGAGGAAGGCCGCGCCGCCGTTGTTTTGAGTCTCGGCCGGGAAACGCCATACATTTCCCAGTCCGACGGCAGAGCCCACGGTCGCTGCGATCAATCCTATTTTTGAACCGAATTGAGCTTTCTTTGACATTATGTACGATGATTTGTTGACTATGCTGTAAAATTGTTGCAAAATTACACAAACTAATTTATAAATGCAAAAGCAGCGATAATTTTATTCACCTATTTGCCTGAATAGGAATAAATCCTTATCTTTGCGATAAACTACTCACTCTGCTAATCACCATGGACCAGGATATATTTATCAGCTACAGCCGTAAAGACACGATGATTGCCGAACGCATCTGCGCGGCGCTTGACCGCGTCGGCATCACGTATTTCATAGACCGTCAGGGCATAGCCGGCGGCATGGAGTTCCCGGAAGTGCTCGCCGACGCCATCACCGACTGCAAGATTTTCCTCTTTCTCGCGAGCGAGAATTCTTATGTCTCTAAGTTTACCAACAGCGAGATAACATTCGCTTTCAATGAGAAACAGCCCAACTCGATACTGCCGTATATCATCGACGGCTCGCAGTTGCCCAAGAAGATGCGCTTTATCTTCTCGGGAATCAACTGGCGCACGATAGAGCAGCACCCCATCGACTCGGTGCTGATGAACGACCTGCTGCAGCTGCTCGGCCGCGACGGCTCGACGACGCCGCGGCGCCCGACGAAAGTGCCCGGCGGACTCGGCAGCGACACCGGTACGGTCGACGTCGGCACTAAGACAACGACTAAGACAACATCGTCGTCGTCGATGACCCAGGCCGAGATCGACAAGACCAAAGGCGCCGCCGACGCCCTCTATAATCAAAAGAAATACAGCGAGGCCTACCAGCTCTACCTCAAGGCCGCCGACGCCGGCGACTACTGGTGCCAGTTCCGCGTGGCGTGGATGGCAAACAACGCCGAGGGCGTCACGAAAAACGTCGATACGGCTCGCAAATACTATACTATGTCGGCCAATCAGGGATATAACTACGCCCAGTATAACCTCGGCGTCATATATGAAGAAGAGGGAAACAAGGCCGACGCCTATCTCTTATACCGCAAGGCGGCCGAACAGGGCCATGATTCGGCGATGTACTGGCTTGGCGTGGCGCTGAGAGACGGCAAAGGCTGCGCCAAAGACGAGAAAGAGGCCATTTCATGGTTTATGAAGCTTGCCGACAAAGGTGACGGACGTGGATTTAACGCTCTCGGCAATGAGTATTATAACGGCACAGGTGTCGCCGTCGACTACAACAAGGCGGTAGATTACTACCGCCGCGGATATGAAGCCGGCAACATCTACGCTACATCGAATCTCGGCATGTGCTATGAATATGGCAACGGCGTGGCCAAAGATCTCGACATGGCAAAAAAATATTACAAGGAGGCCGCCGACAAGGGTAATAAATATGCCAAAGAGCAGTATGAGCGCCTCTCGAAGTCATCATCATCGACATCGTCAACGACCACAAACTCGACAACGATGTCGAAATCATCGGTTGACGAACTCGTCAAGCAGGCCGACAAGCTCTATGATGCAGCAAAATATTCCGAGGCCGTCCCGAAATACCGTCAGGCTGCCGACGCCGGCAGTTCGTGGGCGCAGTTTCGCATCGGCTGGATGGCAAACAACGCCGAAGGTATGGTGAAAGACCCCGAGATGGCCCGCAAATATTACAGGATGTCGGCCGAGCAGGGCTATCGCTACGCTCAGTATAATCTCGCAATCATATATGATGCGGACAAGAATTATGAGGAATCGTATAAATGGTACCGCAAGGCAGCCGAACAAGATCATGACTCGGCCATGTATTGGCTCGGCGTGGCGCTGCAAGAGGGCAAAGGATGTGTCAAAGACGAGAAAGAGGCCCATTCGTGGTTTATGAAGCTTGCCGCCAAAAACGACAAACGCGCCCTCGCAGCCGTCGGTAACGACTATTATTACGGCCGCGGCGTCGCAGTCGACCTCCCCAAATCGGTCGAATATTACCGCAAAGCCGCCGACCTCGGTCATGTCTATTCGCAATACAGCCTCGGCTATGCTTATGAGCGCGGCAAGGGCGCCCCGGTCGACCTCGACGAGGCGAAGCGCTGGTATCGCAAAGCCGCCGACGGTGGCAACGAGAGCGCCCGCAAGGCTCTCGACAGGCTCAAGAACGGCAATGCGTCAGACCCGCTGTCGACGATGACCGAGGGTCAGCTGATCAATGAGGCCAACAGCCTATATAACGCCAAGAATTACGCCGAGGCATTCCGCTATTATCAGGCGAGCGTCGACCGCTTCCCCAACGGCAGCGTTTGGTTGCGCATGGGTGCGATGTGCGAGGATGGCCTGGGCGTGCCTGTCGATTACAACAAGGCTATGCATTTTTATGAACTCGCCGGCGAGAAAAACAATGCTAGCGGTTGGGTCAATATTGGTCACATGTATTATAATGGCAAGATTAAGAAGGACTATTCGCTCGCAGAGAAGTATTATCAGAAGGCCGACGCACTCGGCGACGCTGCCGGTGCAGCCTGGACGGGAGTGCTCTATCACTATGCCCTCGGACGTCCGGCCGACAAAGCCAAAGCACGCCAATACTACGACAAGGCCATCTCGCGCGGCAGCAAATTCGCCGAAGAGCAGAAGGCAAAACTTTGATAAGCAGACATAATATTTGTAATAAAACCGCGTCCGACGTCAACCCGAAAGTTGCGCCGGACGCGTGATTTTGCATAGTACATTATATATCACTTATCTGCCGCCGGCGGTTGAACGGTCGGTTGAGGCGTCGATGTCGACGAGTTTCTGAGCGCCGCGTTTCTGACGTCCCCACTGCAGGTTATAGCTCAATGACAGGTAGGGCATGCGCATGTCGAGGCGCATGTGCTGGACGTTGCGGTTCCATTTGCTTATCGAGCGGCTGCCCTGGTCGTATTTGCCGAAGGGCATAATGACGCCGGCGCTGAACTGCCATGATTTCCAGTTGTAGCTAAGGTCGATTATGTGGTCTATGGGTCAAAATGGGTGTTT
>CALZQD010000022.1 GCA_945828175.1 uncultured Bacteroidales bacterium
GTGGGGCGACTTCCCCGCCGTGTCTGCCGGCTGGCGCATCTCTCAGGAAGAATTCATGAAAGGCATCGAATGGATCAACGACCTGAAAATCCGCGCCGACTACGGTGTCACCGGCAATCAGGACTTCGGCAGCTATATCTCGCTCAATACGATGACAGGCTTCGGCTACTACTTCTACAAAGGCAAATACTTCCAGGTATGGGGCCCGTCGAAAAACGTCAATCCCGACCTGAAGTGGGAGAAAGGCAAAAACTGGAACGTCGGTCTCGACTTCTCGCTCTTCAACAACCGTTTCTACGGCTCGCTCAACTACTTCAGCCGCCGTCAGCAGGACCTTCTGGGCAACTACAAGGTGTCGGTGCCGCCCTATCTCTTCGACGAGACCTACGTCAACGTGGGCACGATGAAGAACACCGGCTTTGAGTTTGACCTTAACTTCAACGCCGTCAACACCAAAGACTTCTCTTACAGCCTCAATGTCGTCGGCACGGTCATGAGCAACAAGTTTGTCGACTTCAGCAACTCGAAGTATGTCGGTCAGGACTTCTATAACGTCTGCGACACAAGCGACCCATATCCCTACTACACCCTCCAGCGCATCCAGAAGGGCGAGTCGCTCGGTAATTTCTATATGTGGAAATATGCCGGCATCACCACCGGCGGCGACTGGCTGGTCTATGACAAGGACGGCGACATCATCCGCGCCTCGCAGGCCACAGACGCCGACCGCCGTATCGTCGGCAACGGTATGCCCAAGTTCACGATGTCGACGGGCCACAACTTCCGCTACAAGAACTTCGATCTGGCTCTCTTCTTCCGCGGAGCCTTCGGTTTCGACATCTTCAATATCCACGATTTCTATTACGGCACCCGCAACTTCACGGGCAATGTGCTCAAGAAAGCCTACGGCAAGAATTTCGATATCAATCCCGACGCCAATCCCGTCGTGAGCGACTACTTCCTCGAGAGCGGCGATTACTTCAAACTCGACATGGTGACACTCGGCTATACACTGCCGACGCCCAGATGCCGTTTCCTTGACAAGGTCAGACTCTATGGCACAGTCAAGAACGTCTTCACCATCACCAAGTTCAGCGGCGTCGATCCGTCGACCTACCAGGTCAACGGTCTGACACCGGGCGCCCAGGGCTCGCGCACCTACTATCCGTCGACGCGCCAGTTTATCGTAGGTCTCCAACTTGATTTCTAATAACCGTCAAAAACCGACTATAATGAAATTGCTTAAATATATAGCGTCTGTGGCCCTTGGCGTTGTCGCGCTCACCGGCTGCACCGATCTCGACGAGACTCTCTACGACCAGGTCGGCACGAAAAACTACTATAACACTAAAAACGATGTGATCCGCGCGGCATTCCGTCCGTTCGAGCATGCATTCTGGAGCATCTGCAGCCGCCATGTGCTCAACGAGCTTTCGGCCGACCAGCTTATAACGCCGACCCGCGACGGCTGGTGGGATGACGGCGGCAAATGGCGCCGACTCCACTATCATGAGTGGAATGTCGAGGACGGCGGCGACGCACAGACCGAGTGGAACGGCTGTTTCCAGGGCATAATGCAGTGCAACTATGTCATCGAGGATCTTGCCAAGCTCGACCCCTCGCGTTTCGGCTTCTCCCAGCCCGAGTTCGACAATATCGCGGCACAGTGCCGTGTGCTCCGCGCATGGTTCTATATCCGCCTGCTCGACGCCTTCCGCCATATACCTCTGGCAGTGAGCTATAACGACGTCTCGCTAAACACCCAGACACAGGTAGACCCCAAAGTTATATTCACCTTCATCGAGGACGAGCTTAAGGAATGTCTCGGCCTTCTGTCGAAGAAACCGTCTCTCGGCTCGGGTGCCAACATCCAGGGTCAGTGGACACAGGCCGGCGCTGCCGCGCTTCTGGTGCGTCTCTATCTAAACGCCGAAGTCTATGTCGGCGAGGACCATTATTCAGACTGCGAGACAGTCGCGCAGGATATCCTCGACGGCGAGTACGGTCCCTATGAGATCGCCGACCGCTGGGATGCCGCCTTCGACTGGAACAACGAGACATGCGACGAAGTCATCTTCGGTTTCCCCGCCTCGCAGGGCTATTCTTACTGGCAGTATCAGGGCGATACATACTGGTGGACCGTTCCAGCCCGTGCCCGCTACTATTTCAATGACCGCAAGGCCAAAGCCGGTGACCACAACACCAAGTATGCCGCGTCTCCTTCCTATGACCTCAACGGCAATCTCTATACATACGAACTCGGCATGCCGGTGCAGAATTTCAGAAAATATCCCGGCGACGAGCGCATGAAGCTTTACCGCAATCTCGGCGAGAGCAAGCGTGAGGGCATGTTCCTCTTCGGCTATCTCGAATATATTGACGAGAACGGCAAGAAAGCCCGTGTCCGCGCTCCCGAGCAGCCCTATGACCTCTATATCCGTGACGCTGTAGGCAACTTCCAGGGCATGGCGCCCGACAAATGGCCGGCAAACAAGACCAGCACCCTGAGGAACGGCGACCACAACTCTGGATGGCATTTTGCCAAATATCCTTTCTACAGCGACGATGACGCCCACCAGATGGAAAGCGACTACACCGAGATACGCCTTCCCGAAGTTATCTACTCGCTTGCCGAATGCAAGCTGCGTTCGGGCAAAAAGGCCGACGCCGCCAGACTTCTCAACAGCGTGCGCCGCCGCAATTATCCCGCCGAAAACTTCGATGAGGTGCTCTATTCGCCCGAAGGCAAGGCACAGCTCGACGAAAAAGAGATGCTTGCCGAGTGGGGCCGCGAGTTCTTCGCCGAGAGCCGCCGCCGTATCGACCTGATACGTTTCGGCAAATTCAGCACAGGCACATGGTGGGACAAAACCCCCGACGCCTCGCGCGACACCGAGATATTCCCGATCATGCGCCCGATTCTCAACGCCAATCCCGCGCTTGTCCAGAATCCCGGCTACAGCAAGTAATGTTTCACAATATCACTGAAAGACAATGAAACTCAGAAAACTGATATATACCATGACCGGCGCGGCCCTTCTCGCCTCGATGTCGGCATGCGAGGATGAGAAAGACCTCATCATCATCGAAGGCAATCTGCCGATCAAGACCTCGACTCTCTATATGGTCGGCGACGCCACTCCCAACGGCTGGAGCATCGACTCGCCGACACCTCTCGAGCCGAGCGCCGACGATGTTCTGGTGTTCTCGTGGGAGGGCAATCTTAATCCCGGCGAGATGAAACTATGCCTCACCACAGGCAGCTGGGATGCCGGCTTTATCCGCCCGATGAACAGCGGCGAGGAGATCGGCCGTGAGGAAATCGTCGACGCCGAGTTCCAGATGCACGCCGGCGACCCCGACGAAAAATGGCGCGTGACCGAAGCCGGTCTCTACCGTCTGACATTCGACCTGCGCAACTGGAGGATGAGCAGCAGCTATCTCGGCGGTCAGGAACTGCCGCCTGCCGAGCCTATCGCTACCGATGTCCTCTATATCGTCGGTGACGCCACTCCCAACGGCTGGAACATCGATTCCCCGACGGCTCTCGAGAAGAAGTCTGACTATATCTTTGAATATGACGGCAAACTCACCGTCGGCGAATTCAAGGCATGTATCGCCACCGGCAGCTTTGATGTCAGCTTCGTGCGTCCTGCGAGCGACGGCGTTAAGATCGACCGTTCGGGTGTCGAGAGCGACAGCTTTATCTTTGTCGCCAATCCCGACAACAAATGGCATGTGGCCGAAGGCGGCATCTATCATCTGACGTTCGATCTCGAACACTATAAGATTACAGCCGAGTTCAAAGAGGCTCCCTCTGACGAGAAATATCCCATCGAGAGCGAGACCCTCTATATGATCGGCGACGCCACTCCCGGCGGCTGGAGCATGGACGACGCGACGGCCTTCACACGCGACGCCGCCAACAAATATATCTTCACATGGGAAGGCGAGCTTGTCGAGGGCAGCATGAAAGCCTGCCTCGCACCCGACGGCACGTTCTCATGTCCGTTCATCCGCCCGGCAGCGGCCGGTGTCGAGATTTCGGCCGATGGCGTAGCTTCGCCCGACTTCGTCTACACGACCGGTCCCGACGACCAGTGGCGTGTCACCGCCGCCGGCAGATACCGCATCACCTTCGATCTCGAGAACTGGACCATAGCCGTGAAGGCAGCAGGATCCGGCAGTGATGATAAGAAACCCATCGAGACGACGACCCTCTATATGATCGGCGACGCCACCCCCGGAGGCTGGAGCATGGATAACGCCACACCTTTAACGGCTGACGCCTCAAACAAATATGTCTTCACCTGGGAGGGCAGACTTAACACAGGCAACATGAAGGCCTGTCTTGAACCCGATGGCACGTTCTCATGTCCGTTCATCCGCCCTGCATCTGCCGGAGTCGAGATTTCAAAGACCGGTGTCACTTCATCTGACTTTGTCTACACGACTGAGCCTGACGACCAGTGGACTGTCACCGAGGCAGGAGACTACCGCATCACCTTTGATCTCGAACACTGGACCATCACTGTCAAGGCACTCGGCGGCAGCGACGAGAAAGCTCCGCTCGAATCGGCGACTCTCTATATGATCGGCGACGCCACACCCGAAGGCTGGAGCATGGACAACGCCACGGCATTTACTTCGACCGAGAAATATATCTTCACATGGGAAGGCGAGCTCAAGACCGGCGAGATGAAGGCCTGTCTCGCACCCGACGGAACATTCTCATGTCCCTTCCTGCGCCCGACGACTGACGGCTGTACCATTGACGACAAAGGCGTTGCCTCGCCCGACTTCGTCTACACGACCGGTCCTGACTATAAATGGCGCGTCACCAAAGCCGGCCGCTATAGAATAACATTCAACCTCAAAAACTGGACAATCGAGGCTAAAGCCCTCTAAATCTATATCATTATGATTAAAAAAATGACAATATCCGCCGCTGTGCTCGCCGCTGCCGTGATGCTGGGAGCATGCAATGACGACATTGAAATGCGCCGTCCGCCAAAATTCGAGCTGCCCGAGCTCCCGACAGTCGAAGACATACACACCTATAAGGCTCCTCTCTACTGGAGCGTCTATGAATACTGTTATGAACTCGAGCGTCAGGGCATCGCCGAGGCCGATATGGACATCTCGTCTGAAGAGTGGGACAAGATTATCGACTGGGTAGCCAAAGACCTCAAGCCATACGGCTACGACATGATATGCACCGACGGTTTCATACCGATGCTCGCAAAAGATGCGTCGGGCTATATGACACACTATGGCTCGATGGCTCTTAAGGACCTCGTTGCCAAATGCAAGGCCAAAGGACTGAAAGTCGGCGTCTATGATAATCCGCTCTGGATTCATGGTCCGCGCGAGACCGTCATCGAAGGTACAAACCATAACTTCGGCTCGCTCTACTACAACGGCTCGACCGAGGTGATGAATCCCAAGGCCAATGACCTCTGGTTCCACTGGGTTGTGGCCGACCATGCCGGTGCCCGCGAGTATATCGACGGTTTCTTCAAACACTATGCCGACCTGGGCATCAACTATATCCGCATGGACTTCCTGTCGTGGTATGAAGACGGCAAAGACCGCAATATCGGTGTGGTCGGACGCGGTTACGGCCGCGAGTCTTACGGCCGCGCGCTGGCCTACATCGCAGAGTCGGCCAAGAAATACGGCATCTTCACCTCGCTTGTCATGCCTCACCTCTACAACGACGCCGAAGTCGAGGCAAAATATGGCAATATGGTCAGAATCGTGTGCGACACCGGTGGCGGCGGCTGGTGGCACTGCTCGGCCCAGGACAAGGGCAATTCATATACGACATGGCCCAACTGCATGAACATGTTCGACGGCTTCACCTACTGGTCTCATATCTCGGGCCGCGAGAACGTAATCCTTGACGGCGACTTCATCCGCCTCAACAAATTCGAGACCGACGACGAACGTCAGACCGTGGTGTCGCTCCAGCTGATGGCCGGCGGTCCGGTCACTGTGGCCGACCAGTATAACACTATCGGTGACAATGTCAAATTCTATACCAACGCCGAACTGCTTGAGCTCAACACCGACCGTTTCGTCGGCAAACCTCTCTCTGACAAGCTCAATGACCGCGACAATGAAGTGTGGTACGGTCAGATGTCAAACGGCGATTATGTCGTCGGCCTCTTCAACCGCGACGACAGCCCGCGCGCCTATGACCTCGCCCTGAGCCGCCTCGGCATAAGCGGTGAATACAATCAGCGCGACCTGTGGCGTCATGCCGACGACGGTCGTTCATCGTCAATCAAGGCTACAGTGCCCGCACACGGATGTAAAATCGTAAGACTCTCGAAGTAATAACAAGAAACTCAGTTAGATAAGTTATGAGATACAGAAACTTTGCGGCCGTGGCGATAGCCACGGCAGGTCTGAGCTACGCCTCTGTCGGGGCGCTGGCGGCCGACCTCAGTTCGCCTTCGGGCATTGTTACGGTCCACGCCGATGTTGTCGACGGTGTGCCTGTCTACAGTGTCGATTACAAGGGCAAAGCCGTGATACTGCCGTCGACTCTCGGTCTCGAGCTGGCTGACGGTCCCGACCTCATGGGCGGTTTCACCCTCGCCGGTGTCACAACGTCGAGCTTCGACGAGACATGGCATCCGGTCTGGGGCGAGAACAGCAGTATTCGCAATAACTATAATGAGTTGCTGATCAGTCTCGACCAACCCGAACACTACCGCAAGATGAAGATACGCTTCCGCGTCTATGACGACGGCGTCGGCTTCCGCTATGAGTTCCCTCAGGAAGGAGTGCTCACATATTTCATCATCAAGGAAGAGAAGACTCAGTTTGCCATGACGGGCGACCATACGGCCTGGTGGATTGCCGGAGACTTTGACACCCAGGAATATGACTATACCGAGAGCCGTCTGTCAGAGATACGCGGCCTGATGGCTTCGGCTATCTGCAGCAACGCCTCGCAGACACAGTTCTCGCCGACAGGCGTGCAGACTTCACTCCAGATGAAGACCGACGACGGCCTCTATATCAACCTTCACGAGGCAGCTCTCGTCGACTATTCATGCATGCATCTCGATCTTGATGACAAAAACTTTGTCTTCACATCGTTCCTGACGCCTGACGCCCAGGGCAACAAGGGACACCTTCAGGCTCCCTGCCATTCGCCCTGGCGCACGGTCATCGTCAGCGACGACGCCCGTGACATGCTTTCGTCAAACCTGATTCTCAATCTCAACGAGCCTTGTGCCTATGACGATACGTCGTGGATCAAACCCGTCAAATATGTCGGCGTATGGTGGGAGATGATTGGCGGCGGCAAACAGTGGTCATATACTTTCGACCTGCCGTCTGTCAAGCTCGACAGTCTTGATTACAGCAAGACCAAGCCCCACGGCCAGCATCCGGCTAACAACGATAATGTCAAGAAGTATATCGACTTCGCGGCCGAACACGGTTTCGACCAGGTTCTCGTCGAGGGCTGGAATGTAGGTTGGGAAGACTGGTTCGGCCACTCTAAAGACTATGTCTTTGATTTTGTGACTCCATATCCCGACTTTGACATCGACATGCTCAATGAATACGCGCGGTCGAAGGGAGTGCGTCTTATGATGCATCACGAGACTTCGGCGTCGGTGCGCAACTACGAGCGCCACATGGAGCAGGCCTACAGTTTTATGGAGAAACACGGCTATAACTCGGTCAAGAGCGGCTATGTGGGCAATATCATCCCCCGAGGCGAACACCACTACGGCCAGTGGATGAACAACCACTATCTCTATGCCGTCACCGAGGCCGCCAGACACCATATCATGGTCAACGCCCACGAAGCTGTGCGTCCGACAGGTCTCTGCCGCACATATCCCAACCTCATCGGCAACGAGAGCGCCCGCGGCACAGAGTATGAGTCATTCTCAGGCAACAAACCCTCCCACACGACAGTGCTGCCCTTCACCCGCCTCCAGGGCGGTCCGATGGACTATACGCCCGGTATCTTCGAGATGGATATGAGCAAGGTCAATCCCTCGAGCACGAGCCATGTCAACAGCACACTTGCCAGGCAGCTTGCCCTCTATGTGACGATGTACAGCCCGCTGCAGATGGCTGCCGATGTTCCTGAAGTCTATAACCGCTTCCTCGACGCATTCCAGTTTATCAAGGATGTGGCTGTCGACTGGGACGAGAGCCGCTATCTCGAGGCCGAGCCGGGACGTTATATCGTCGCCGCGCGCAAGGCCAAAGGCACCGACGACTGGTTTGTCGGCTGCACCGCCAACGAGGACGGCCACAGCTCGACACTCCCGCTCGACTTCCTCGACAAGGGCCGCAAATATGAGGCAACAATCTACGCCGATGCGCCCGATGCCGATTACCGCACGAACCCGCAGGCATACACCATCACCAAAAAGAAAGTCGACGCAAAGACCCGACTCAAGATGAACGCCGCACCCGGCGGCGGATATGCCATCGCAATAAAACCGATTAAATAACTTACAATAATTAAATAACTTACAATAATATGGAAATGAAAAATTTCAAGCACATTGCTACAGCCGCCATACTCACAGCGACGGCTTTCTGCGCCAGCGCCGGCAATCTCTGGGTCATCGGCGAGGCAACGTCCTATGGCTGGTCGACCGACGACGCCACGTCACTCGTCTCGACTCCCGCCGACGAGGCCGTCTATACGGGCACTCTCTATCTCAAGGCCGGTCTGGATTTCAAATTCATGACCGTACCCGATTTCGGCAACGAAGAACTCGGTGCCGCTCCCGGCGCTACACTCGTCGACGGCAAGGTCGCTCTCGCCAAAGGAAAAGACGACACAGGCTACGACAAACTGCGTGTGGCCGAGAACGGTAACTATCTCATCACTGTCGACACACAGAACATGACAGCCGAGATTGTCAAATCGGTCTATCAGGAGAGCGAAATCAAACTTTCGTCACTCTATATGGTTGGTTCGGCCACGCCCAACGGGTGGGATGTGATGAAAGGCACACCGCTTTATCAGAATCCGCAGAAGCCATACGAGTTCGCGACGTCTGACGTCGAATTCACCGTCGGTTCGTTCAAAATCGCCACAGTCCTCAAAGGCGCATGCTCGTGGAACGGCGCATACTGGTACTTCCGCGATGCCGCCGACGCCAACCGCATAGCTCTCAATCAGGACGGTGACCTCCAGTGGGAAATCGCCGAAGACGGTAAATATGACGTCAAAGTCAACATCAGTGACAACTCTATCTCAATCGCCAAAAGCAAACAGGACGGTGTAGAGTCAATTGTCGCTGACGACAACGCCGGGGCCGAATATTTCAATCTTCTCGGTGTTAAGGTCGAGAATCCCTCGAACGGCATCTATATCTGCCGCCGCGGCTCGAAGACGAGCAAGGTCATGATCCGCTGACCTCCCGCAAGTATCTGACAGAAACAAGGAAAGATATATAATTGGTAGGACGGGGCATTTGCCATGACGGCAGATGCCTCGTTTTTGTGCGTTTGCGATAAAAGTGTTATTTTTGTCGCGAAATGAATGTTATTAAAGATGGCGGCGTGGGCAAAAGACCCGTATTGTCGGTAGTGATGCCGTTTTATAATGCCGAAGCTTTTATCGCTAAGGCACTTGACTCGCTGTCGGCCCAAACTTTCGGCGACTGGGAGCTTGTGGTCGTCGACGACGGCTCGGCCGACGGTTCAATCGACGTCGTCAGACGCTATATGGCCGCCGACAGCCGCATCAGGCTGTTTGCAATGCCCTCGCACGCCGGCGCGGCCTATCAGCCCCGCAAGATGGCCGTCATCGAGTCGCGGGCCGACTTTGTCGCTCCCTTTGACGCCGACGACCTCATCGCACCCGACTATCTCGAGCGCCTCGTCGAGCGTCAGAAATCGACTGACGCCGACATCGTCTATCCCGTTATGTATCATTTCGATGACGACAGCAATCCCCGCGCACGGCGCCATCACGGCAGCCTCGGCGAGGCCGACGGCGTCTTCGCCGGACGCGAGCTCGTGAAATATACCCTCGACCTCTGGCGCATCAACTGCGGCGGTGGCCTGCTGCGCCGCCGGCTTTTCATCGACGCATTCGAGCGCTATGGTTCGTCGTACGACCTCGTCTACGCCGACGAACTCCTTACCCGTCAGATGCTTCTCGCCGCCGACCGCGTGGCCTTCTCCGACGCCGAATACTATTACCGCCAGAACCTCACGTCGGTGACCCACCGCATGTCGCTGCGGCAGTTCGACCGCCTGCGCAACAACGTGCTGCTCCATCAGATTGTCACGGCCAACTATAGCCCTGACAGCGAGGAGGTGAGGCGACTCAACAGCCAGATGTTCAAATTCGTCTTCGACGCCGCGCGTCACCTCAACCGCTGCCGTTTTAGCCGCAGCGACGTTAGGACGGCCTACGCCATCATGCGGTCGAATATCGACCTGATTGACCGCCGGATACTGCGCCCCGCCGTGACCGCGAAGTATTACTACACACTCTTCTGCCTCAAGGACCATCTGACCCTATTTCGCCTCGTTCTTAAATACGGCGACCGGCTCAGATCGCTCTTTGTTAGATAATTACCAACCGACGCCATGGCTCCCGACCATTCAGAAAACAGTTACCGCGCCATCCTGCGGCGCATCACGGCCTTCGGGGGCGTGCAGCTTTTCAATGTCTTCGTGGCGCTGGCGCGAGGTAAGCTCGTCGCCATGTTCCTCGGCCCCGAGGGTATGGGCATTTCGTCGCTATATACCTCATCGACAGACACTCTGCGCCAGTTTGCCGGCCTCGGCCTCAACCTCTCAATCGTCAAGGAGGTGTCGGCCGCCAAGGGCGATGCCGGCGCCATGGCTCGCGTTATGGCCGTAGCTATCAGGCTGACTGTCATCACGTCGCTCCTCGGCGCCGCGCTGTGTTTCCTGCTTTCCCCCCTGCTGAGTCAGTGGACTTTCGGCAACGCTGACTATACCCTCGGCTTCATGCTCTTGTCGCTCAGCGTCGCGCTGTCGATTGCGGCCTCATGCTATATGGCTCTGCTTCAGGGTGCGGGCGCCGTTCGCGAGCTCGCCAAGGCCTCGGTCGTCGGCGGTCTGTCGGGGCTCGTCTTCGGCGTGCCGCTCTATTATTTCTTCGGCGTGCGGGGTATCGTGCCGGCGATAATAATCCTCTCGATCACAACCTTCAGCTTCAATTACATCTCGTTTCGCCGTCGCGGCTATGCCGTGGCGCGGCTTGCGGGCGGTCTGCGCACGCCGCTTGTCCGCCGGCTGCTGTCGACCGGTATCGTCCTCATGGTCGGCGCCCTCGCCGGAACGCTGACGGGCTATATTATAAATATGTATGTGCGCTATGCCGGGTCGGTTGCCGACGTCGGCCTCTTTCAGGCTGCCAATTCGATAACAAATCAGTATATGGGCATCGTCTTCAGCGCTCTGGCGCTCGACTATTTTCCTCGCTTGTCGGCCGCCGCGGCCGATAAAGAGCGTTTCGACATGGTCGTCAACCGCCAGATCGAGATTGTCGGACTCATTGCCGTGCCGCTCGTCATTGCCCTTGTCGGCACCGCGCCGCTGCTCATACGTCTCCTTCTTACCGAGAGCTTCATGCCCGTCGTCGGGCTGATAAAATGGATGGGCGTCGGCATCCTCTCTCAGGCGCGCTATTTCCCTGTTGGCTATTTGTTTATCGCCCGCGACCCGCGGCGGCGAGAGGTGGGGGGCGGGGGGGGCGGGGGGGG
>CALZQD010000023.1 GCA_945828175.1 uncultured Bacteroidales bacterium
AGGTTCAACTCCGCCGGAGTTGGGCGCGTTTATGGGCGCAGCTGCCACGGGCGCGAGCGCCCGCGGTTAACAAGATTTCAGGCCTCCGGCCTGAGCTACATCATTGATGCTCAGCAATTACGCCCACGGTCAGGAGACCGCGGGCTCCCAGGGCGAAGCCTATGGAGCAACGGTTTTAACCGTTGCAGACCAAGACTTTGGCTGCGAGGGTTGAAACCCTCGCTCCATACGGCATCTATACGGCCTCGAGCTCGAGGCCGCACATTAATAGCTTAGGCTAATAGACCTCGCTGAAGCTTATGGCGATGTTCTCGTTCTAAGACTCTAAGTAATACTTGCGTCGCTCTTCGGCTGTAAAAGGCATATCGGTGCATTTGCGGCGTGCCTCGGCTATCAGCTCGTCGAGCGGCTTGAAATCGAATGTCATAATGTCGCCATAACGCGAAACCATTGCCAGTGTACGTCCGTCGGGGCTGAAAGCAATCTGATTTTCTATCGCCTCACACTCAAGGTCGGGAATGTCGACACAGACCCCGTCGGCAACACTCCAGATGCCGCCGCGGTCGTCCTGATATAGGGCGATGTAGCGTCCGTCGGGACTCATGGCATAGTATTCGACATTCAGATCGACATCATGGATGCATCCAAGCACCTTATCATTGAGATCGCTCACGGTAACCGTGGTGCGGCCTCGATTTTTCTTTAGTCCGACCTTGAAACCGGCAGCCGGCATAGCGCGATTGTCATAGTCGCTCACCACGGGCTTGCCACCGGCATCGAAGCTGATAAATTCGTCTTCAGCATCCTTGCCATAAATCAGCATCGAGGGCGAAACCGTCAGCAGACCTTGATTATCATAGTAACTCAAAAACAGATATGACCGTCGGCGGTCGGCAGGCAGGATTGCCCCGATGTGCTCCCCTGATTTCGTCTTGCCTGTCCATGAAATAACACCGTCGGCATCGAAGTAGAACGTCGTGCCATCACCAAAAAACCAGGTGCCGTCGGGTGCCGGGATAAAATGCTTGGTTTCATTCGGGTCGATACATTCTGACAGTCGACGCCCGGTGGCGGCATCGACATCGCAGACGCGGTTGGCACAGGTCGCATAGATGATGTGCTTGCCGTCGGCGCTGAAGACGGCGTTGCTGCGACAACGGCTGCGCACCTTCCACACTTGCGTCGGGCTCTCGGCATCGAGGGTGAAGAGCGACAGATAACTACCGGCGCAGACGATATGACGACTGTCGGGAGAGATGCTTACGCCCTTTTCGCAAAAAAGAGATTTACGGTCGACATAACTCAGCCAGCCAAGCGTGGCGGCATCCCAGATTACGAATCCCGAGTAATCGGAAATTCCTGAGTAGGATGTAAGCATATATCTGCCGTCGGGACTGAAGACGATGGTGTTGACTTCGTCGAAGTGAAGATTGTCTATGCCCTCGCGAACCGGCTTCATCTGCCAAGTATCAGTATCGAAGAAGCGTATATGGCCGCACTGAGTGCCTAAGACGAGTGTCCGGCCGTCGGGAGAAAAGGCCAGTGCTGTAGGATAGTCATAGCTGTCCCAGACAAAACTGTGTAGCTCGCGCGACGATTCGACGTCGAAGACACGGATATTGCCGTCACCGTCGCCGAAGGCAACGCTCTTGCCGTCGGGGTGCAGGGCCATGCAATAAATGTAGTCAGAGAAGCCTTTATAGATGCGGTTAGGGCTGTTGAGGCTCATCCGCAGCGCCGCCTCGGCTTCGGCTGTCACGGGCAAGTCGGGAACCTCGGGCGACGGAAGGGCTTCAAGCGCGAGGCGCAGCGCCGTCATGCCGTCGCCTTGCTCGAGCAAAGTCATAGATTTCTGCGCGACAAAACGGGCGAGGTTGCGGCGAATGCTGTTGTTGACTTCGATGAGACGCTGCCGCTCGGCTTCTTTTTCACGCTCGTGGCGTCGCCACAGGTCGTTAAAATTCAGCCCGAGCATACGGGCTATGACCTTGACGGCAGCCGGTTCGCGGCCGTTCTCACTGACCGATATGCCGAGCTGTTCCATCGCCGTGCCGCGCAGGCGTGTGAGCGCCGGCACAAAGCAGTTGTCGTCTTCGCCATAAGGGCTGCCTGAGATGATAAATGGTATCACGCGGTCAATCTCGCCGCGGTCGATGAACGACTGCACCTCTTTGTCGACCCACTGCGACTGCGCCGACGAGGGCGAGCAGATTACTATCAGATAGCGCGACGACTCGAGCGCCCGGGCAAGCTCGTCGCCGAGATTCCCGCCCGCGAGCTCCGAGGCGTCAAGAAATATGGGATACAGACTATCGGGCAGTTGCACACCGTTGATGACCGACGGCAGACGGTAATGCTCGAGCATGTGCTGGAGCCACACAGCCCACTCGCGGTCGGTGCTGCGGTAGCTTATGAATGCAAAGAATCTGTAGTCGCCCATATCGTCGGTCGTTGCTGTCAGCTGTCAGAGCTTGTCACACTCCTCGAGCCAGAGGCGCGAGGAGGCGTCGGAGGGCATACGCCAGTCGCCACGGGGCGAGAGGCAGACACTGCCGACCTTAGGACCGTCTGGAAGACATGAACGCTTGAACTGCTGGTTGAAGAATCGGCGGTAGAAAGTTTTCATCCAATGTTTTATGACATCGTCGGCATACTTGCCGGCGAAAGCCTTGCACGCGAGGAAGAAGACCCGGCGCGGCGTGAAGCCATAGCGAAGCATATAATAAAGGAAGAAATCGTGGAGCTCGTAGGGGCCGACGAGATCCTCAGTCTTCTGCTTGATGGTGCCGTCGGCGGCCGCCGGGATAAGCTCGGGGCTGATGGGGGTGTCGACGATGTCGAGGAGGATGTCGCGCACGCGGGTGTCGTCGGCAGTCTTGGCGAAATAGGCCGTGAGGTGACGGACGAGAGTCTTCGGGACGCCGGCGTTGACGCCATACATCGACATATGATCGCCGTTGTATGTAGCCCAGCCGAGGGCAAGTTCAGAGAGGTCGCCGGTGCCGAGCACCATGCCGCCGGTCTGATTGGCGATATCCATCAGCAGCTGGGTGCGTTCGCGGGCCTGTGAGTTCTCGTATGTGACATCGTGGTTGGCGGGGTCGTGGCCTATGTCGGCGAAATGCTGATTGACAGCGGCGACAATCGAAATCTCGCGCATGGTAACACCAAGGCTCTCCATGAGTGCGACAGCATTGTCATGAGTGCGGTCGGTCGTGCCGAAGCCCGGCATAGTGACGCCGATGATGCCCTTGCGGTCGAGGCCGAGGCGGTCGAAAGCGCGGACGGCGACAAGCAGCGCGAGCGTCGAGTCGAGGCCGCCCGAGATACCGACCGTCAGCGAGCGGCAATGTGTGAAATCAAGGCGGCGGCAGAGCGCCGTGGCCTGAATGTTTATAATCTCGTCGCATCGTTCGTCGAGACCGTCAGTATCGGCGGGAACGAAGGGCAGCGGATTGACGCGTCGGTAGAGTGTGCCGTCGTCGCGACGCGGCGACAGACGGGTCGGCAGCACGTTGTATTGCGCGAGGCCGCTGCGGCGGGCGCAGTCGGTGAAAGAAGTCGTGTGGAGACGGTCGCGGCGGATGGCCTCGATGTCGATATCGGCCACAGAATATTGAGGTTTGAGCTGCCAGCGGCGGTTGGTGACAAGGAGCGAGCCGTTCTCGGCGACGATGGCCTTGCCGTCGAAGACGAGGTCGGTAGAAGACTCGCCGTAGCCCGCCGAGGCATAGACATAGCCGCTGATGGTGCGGGCCGACTGCTGGCTGATGAGCGAGGTGAGATAGTCGTACTTGCCGATAAGGTCGTCGCTGGCCGAGATGTTGACGATGACCTCGGCACCGGCCATGGCGGCACAGGTACTCGGCGGTATGGGCGTCCACATGTCCTCGCAGATTTCGACCCCTACCCTGACGCCGAGGCAGTCGACGAGCAGATGAGTGCCGAAAGGAATCGGGCGACCGCAGAGAGTAAGCTCAGCGTTAGCCTCGGGCGCCGATGCCCACCAGCGTTTTTCGTAAAACTCGTTGTAGTTGGGGACGTAGGTCTTGGGGACGGCGGCGACGAGGCCGCGACAGAAAACGAGGGCGCAGTTGTAGATCGCGCCGCAGTATTCGACCGGAGCGCCGACGACAAAAGCCATGTCGCAGGTGCGGCTGTAGTTGTCGAGGCGTTCGATGGCGCGGGCGGCGCCGTCGAGCAATGTGCGGTTATGGAAAAGGTCGCCGCAGGTATAGCCTGTGACCGACATCTCGGGGAAGGCGACAAGCGCAGGCGCGGCGCTTCGGAGGTCGTCGAGGAGAGCGATTAGCGATGCGGCATTAGCCTCGCAATCGGCAGGCTGGACGGCGGGCACGGCCGCCGCCACTCTGAAAAAACCGTTTTCTGTCATGGTTGTCTTAAATCTTTACAATCATCAATTGTTTTTGAAGATCATATCGTAGCGATTTAGCAGATTGAGGAATCTGAGGTCGTCGCGGAGGGGAGCCACGTTGATGCGGGCGTCGGTGTTATACATCCAGTTGTAGTAGTTGGCATAACCGGCCTTGAGCGACTTCTCGGCGCAGGCGATGGCGCGGTCGTTGTCGCCGGCCATGGCGTAGAAGCATGCGCCATAGTAGTTTATCAGACCGTCGTAGTCCTCGACGGTGGTGAGGATATTGCTCATCCACGCCTCAGCCTGGGTGAGGCGGTCGGTGTAAAGCAGGGCGAAGCCTTTGAGCGAACGGACGTTGTCGATATAGAAATGGTCCATGTCGACGACCTGCTCGTAGAAAGTCATAGCGGCCGAGGGCTGATTCAAGTAGTCGTTGAGAAACCACGCCCTAACCATGTAATAATAAGGATTCTCGGCGTCGGTCATGACGGCTTCGCCGAAGAGCGAGGCGGCCTCCTTATAGTTCTCTTTCTCCATGTAGCAGAGACCCATCTCGACGAGACCGTCGGCATAATTGCGGTCGACGGCGAGCGACTGAGCGGCGGCATTGACAGCCTCGTCGTCGCGCTTGAGGGCACGGAGAATCTTGGCCTTGAGGCAGAAATACCGGGCGTCATCCTTGATCATGCCGAGGGCATAGTCGATGCTCGAGAGAGCCTCGTCGAAGCGGCCGAGAGCATACTGGCACTCGGCAATCGAGGCGTGGAGGCCGTGATATTTATAGAGGTTGTTGTCGATGATATAGTTGAAATCGTCGATGGCGGCGCCATAGTGGTAATGGGCCTGGGCGATGACGGCGCGGAGATAGCGGAACATGCCGACATTGGGAGCCTGGCGGATGGCGTTGGTGAGGCCGTTCATAGTGGCGACATAGTTGGTGTTGCCATACTCGACGAGAGCCTCGATGGCCTTGTTGTTCTTGCTGTCGCTGCTGATGGCGAGGAGCAGGTCGTCGACGGCGTTGTTGTGGTCGCCCATCTGCTTTCTGACCGAGGCGCGGCGTACATAAATCTCAGCGTTGTTGGGGTCGAGGCTGACGGCTTCCTCGAGATAATCGTTGGCGAGGCCGTAGTTGCTCTCCTTGATAGCCACGCGGGCGAGGCCGAGGAGGGCCTGGGCGCTGCGGCTGTTGAGACGGCGGAGGCGCTGATAGTCGGCCTTGGCATCGCCATACATGCCGAGATCAAACTCGGTGTTGGCGCGCTCGTTGATGACCTGCATCGAGGTGGGGTCGATGTCGTAGGCGGCGTTGAGGTCGATGAGAGCCTGCTCTTTCTTGCGGGTCTGGTTATAGATGCCGGCGCGGAGCATATACTCCTGGAGGAGGACGTCGCTCTCGCTCGCGGGCGTGGCCTTTATGGCCTGGTTGACGTCGTCGAGGGCGCGCAGGTATTCGTCGTGCTGATAATATTCATAGGCGCGGCGCAGGCGGGTGATATAGTCGCCGGGGTTCTCGCGCAGCTGCTGCTCGTAAACCTGAAGGACAGCCTTTGTGATGGGGTTATCTATGCCCGACTGGGCTTCGGCGGGCACCATTGATATCAATGCGATGAAAAAAGCAATCGGTTTGATTATCTTCATAATGAATATAATTATTCTGAAATAGAGTTTACGGTCATTCTAAGTTTTGTCAGGCGGCGCAGGAGGCCTTCGAGGAGGTCGAGACGGAGCATGTTGGCGCCGTCGCTCTTGGCTTTAGACGGGTCGGGATGAGTCTCGATGAAGATGCCGTCGGCGCCGACAGCGATGGCAGCGCGGGCGATGGTCTCAATCATGTCGGGACGGCCGCCGGTGACGCCTCCGGCTGTGTTGGGCTGCTGCAGCGAGTGGGTGACGTCGACGATGACTGGCACGCCCTGACGGCGCATGACGGGGATGCCGCGGAAGTCGACGATGAGGTCGCCGTAGCCGAACATCGTGCCGCGGTCGGTCACGCCGACCTGATTATTGCCCGTCTCACGCACCTTGTCGACGGCGAAGCGCATCGACTCGGGCGAGAGGAACTGGCCTTTCTTGATGTTGACAAACTTGCCCGTGCGGCCGGCGGCGACGAGGAGGTCGGTCTGACGGCAGAGGAAGGCGGGAATCTGGAGCATATCGACATACTCGGCGGCCATAGCGGCCTCGTTAGCCTCGTGAATATCGGTGACGACAGGAACACCGGCTCTTTCGCCTGTCTTTTTCAGGATTTCGAGGGCCTCGATGTCGCCGATGCCCGTGAACGAGTCGAGACGCGAGCGGTTGGCTTTGCGGTAGCTGCCCTTGAAGACATAGGGGATGGCGAGCTCGCGGCAAATGGGAGCGATATGGTCGGCGATGTCGTAGGCCATCTGCTCGCCCTCGATGACGCAAGGCCCGGCGAGGAGAAAGAAGTTGTTGTTATCTGACGATTTGAGATATTCGAGTATATCCATATATTATGAATTCAGTTGGTTTATTATATGACAGGTGTCGCAGGCGACGAGCGCGGCGGTCTCGGTGCGGAGGCGGTTGTCGCCGAGGGTGACGGCCACAAAGCCCGAGCTGAGGGCGAGGTCGACCTCCTGGGGCGAGAAATCGCCTTCGGGGCCGATGAGCAGCGTGACGTCGCTGCCGGGACGATAGTTCTTGGCCAAAAGACGACGCTCGACGCGGTCGTCGCAGTAAGCGACAAAGCGCTGAGGGTCGCTGACCGAGGCGATGAAATCTTTAATCGGCGTCATCTCGTCGATCTGCGGCAGGACGGCCTTGAGCGACTGTTTCATGGCCGAGACGGCGATTTTCTCGAGGCGGTCGGTTTTGATTTCCTTGCGTTCAGAGCGGTCGCAGCGCAGAGGGACGATGCGGTCGACGCCGACCTCGACGAGCTTCTCGACGAGCCACTCCATGCGGTCGTTGTGCTTAGTCGGGGCGACGGCCACAGTGATGCTGTTAGGCCAGACCTTGGGCAAGGCGACAGTCTCGACAATCTCGACGCCGGCGCGCTTGGCGTGGGCCACGGCGAGGCGGCAGCGGTAGAGGTTGCCGCGGCCGTCGACGACCTCGAGCTTGTCACCGGCCTGCATGCGCAGAACCCTGACGGCATGCTGCGAATCGCTCTCGGGCAGCGTCGCGGCGGTCAATATGTCGGGAGCATAGAAGCGTATCACTTTGAAGCGGGTTCGGGTGTATGTTTATATTTAAACAGAAGTGCGAAAAGCACGAGGACCACGGCGGCATAGCCGGCGAAGATAAGCCATGTCGTATGCCAGTCGCCAACCATGTAGTTGCCTTCGTAGTGGCAGTATTTATTGACGACGGCGCCGGCGGCAAGCATACCGGCCGTAGCGCCGATGCCGTTGGTCATGAGCATAAAGAGGCCCTGGGCCGATGCCTGAATCGAAGGAGAAGTCTCTTTCTCGACGAAGAGCGCGCCCGAGACATTGAAGAAGTCGAAGGCCACGCCATAGACCAGCATCGACAGGACGAGCAGGATGACGCCCGGGAATTCGGGGCCGCCGAAGCTGAAGAAGCCGAAGCGGAGGACCCAGGCCGCCATCGCTATCATCATCACATTCTTAATGCCATAGCGACGGAGGAAGAAGGGAATCAGCAGGATGCAGCATGCCTCGGAGATCTGCGACAGCGAGGTGAGCAGCGTGGCATTCTGAGCGGCGAACGAATTGGGGAACTCAGGCAGATAGCTGGTGATGAAGGGCGTGGCATAGCCGTTGGTAATCTGCAGCGAAACGCCGAGGAGCATCGAGAAGATGAAGAATATAGCCATCTTTTTGCTCTTAAAGAGCTTGAAGGCATTGAGGCCGAGCATATTCATCAGGCTGCTGTCTTTCTGCAAATTTGCCTTCGACAGCAGGCAAGCCGGCAGGGTAAAGCAATAGACGAAGAGCGCGATGCCGAGGATGGCGCAGACGAGCAGCTGGTTGACGGTGTACTGGAAACGTGGGTCGACGGGAGAATTCTCGCCGAGGGGATTAGAAAGAGAGAAGCCGAAGCTGCCGTCATAGACATAGAACGAATTGACAAACCACATGGCGGCGATGAAGCCGACGGTGCCGAACACGCGAATCGGCGGGAAATCTTTGACGGAGTCGAGGCCGGCGCGCTTGAGGATTGAGAAGGCCGTGGTGTTGGAGAGCGCTATCGTAGGCATGAAGAATGCCACCGAGAGTGTATATAATGTAAAGAATGGCTTGAACTCGAGCTGGACATGGGTTGTGCCATACCACCAGGCGGCGCCCATGAACATGGCAGCCAGAGCATGACAGATGCCGAGGAGCTTCTGAGGCTGAATATACTTGTCGGCTATCACGCCCATAATAGCAGGCATAAAAATCGACACGATGCCCTGCACGGCATAAAAGAGCGAAATATCGGCGCCCAATCCATGCGGGCCGAGATAATTGGCCATACAGGTAAGATAGCTGCCCCAGATGGCAAATTCGAGAAAATTCATTGCCGCGAGGCGGCTTTTGATAGCTTTCATATTAGTTCAGGTAAGTTTTGATTTGCAAAAGTAGTAAAAGTATTTTTATAATTGAGTCTCCCGGTCGTCGGCTGCGCCGGGATTGTCGCGACGCTCCTTCTTCTTTTTGAGAATCTCGCTGACGCGGGCGGCCTCCTCGTAGTTCTCGTCTTCGATGAGCTGCTCGAGGGTGCGCTCGAGTTCTTCGCCGGCATAGTTTTCGAGCTTGGGCTCGGCGAAATATGCGGCCTGGCGCAGGTCTTCGTTAGCGTTTGAGGCGGCCGAGGCGCCTGAATTGCCGTCGTCGGGCTCGTCGTCGAGGATAAAACCGGTCTCGCGCACGATGGCCGCCGTCGTGACGATAGGCACATGGGCGCGGATGGCTATGGCGATTGCGTCGGAGGTGCGGGCGTCGAGCACGACCGTGCGCTCGCCGTCGCTGAAGGTGAGCTCCGAGTAGAAGATGCCGTCCTCGAACTTGTAGATGAAGACTTCGCGGAGCTTGACGCCGAAAGCCTGGGCAAAGCTGACGAAGAGGTCGTGGGTCAGGGGCCGGGGCGGCACGATGCCCTCGATTCTGATGGCTATCGACTGGGCCTCGGAGGCGCCGATGACGACGGGTATCTTGTGTGGGCCGTCTTCCTCGGCCAGAAGCAGGGCGTAGGCGCCGCTCTGGAGCTGGCTGTAGGAGATGCCGAGTATTCTCAATCTGACTCTATCATCCATAATTATTTTGCAATATTGCGGCCGGTGATGATTCCCGAGCCATAACAAATCGATGAATCCTTATCATAAATCACGGCAAACTGGCCGGGGGCGATGCCCTGGACCTTGCGGTCGGAGACAATGCGGTAGCCCGAGTCTGACATGCGGGTCAGCCGGCCGCCGATAAATTCGGGCATGTGGCGGTTCTTGAACGTAATCTCGACATTGTCGCAAGCCGAGCCCCAGGGGTCGGCGGTGATGAAGTGCATCTCGTCGAGATGAAGCTCGTTGCCATACTGCTGCTCAGTGTCGTAGCCGTTCGAGACGTAGATGACGTTGTCGTGGACGTTCTTCTTGACGACATACCAGGGACCGCCGCTGAGGCCGAGGCCTTTGCGCTGGCCTATAGTGTGGAACCAGAAGCCTTTGTGGGTGCCGATTTTGTGGCCCGTCTCGAGCTCGACGATGGCGCCGGGCTTCTCGCCGAGGTGGCGGCGGATGAAGTCGTTATAGTTGATTTTGCCGAGGAAGCAGATACCCTGGCTGTCTTTGCGGTAGGCGTTGGGCATTTTGGTCTCGACGGCAATCTCGCGCACGCGCGACTTGGGGATGTCGCCGAGCGGGAACATCAGGTGGCTGAGCTGGTCGTAGCTGATGCGCGCGAGGAAATCGGTCTGGTCTTTGACGGGGTCGACGGCCGTGGCGAGCCACACCTTGCCGTCGAACTCCTTGGTCGAGGCATAATGGCCTGTGGCGGTCTTGTCGAATTCATGTCCCCAGCGCTGCTCGAAGTAACCGAACTTGATTATCTTGTTGCACATTATATCGGGGTTGGGCGTCAGGCCCTGACGGACAGTCTGCAAGGCGTATTCCATGACGTTGTCCCAGTATTCCTGATGGAGCGAAACGACGTCGAAGGGCAGATTGAAGCGACGGGCAATGAGCTGGCAGACCTGGATGTCTTCTTCGGCCGAGCAGTCGCCCTCGTCGGTGTCGAGGCCGATGCGGATATAAAAGAGATGGAGGTCATGGCCCATTTCGAGCAAACGGTAGACAGCGACCGCGCTGTCGACTCCGCCTGATATCAGAACCGCTATCTTCATAAGGCCGGCTGTCAGTTTTTGAGGTTATAGAGCGCGCTGAAAGCGTTGAGCACGTTGTCGACGGGTATATTCTTGACCAGAATCTTATTGTCTTTGTCAAGGTAATATATCATAGGATTGTCGCGGAGCTCGATGAGACCGCCGAGGCTGTCGGCCACGCCGGCGACCCAGTTGGCCGGGCACGAGGCGGCGTCAGACTTGTCGGCGTCAGAGGCATCGCCGTCGACGACATAGACGATTTTGATGAGCTTGGCGTCAATCAGGGCGTTGATGGCGGGGGCGGCCGAGAGACGCACGCGAGCCAGCGAGCAGTCAGAGCAATCGCGGGCGGCGACGAGGATGAGCGTATATTTGGTCGAGTCGGTCAGGGCATGGCGCTTGCTGCCGTCGGGGGCTGTCAGCTCAAGGTCGGGGAAGGTGGCGCCGACGGCGCTGTTGCCGATGATGTTGACCTGACGGGCGAAGCGGGCGCGCTCGGCGGCGGGTATTTTCTTATGGTTTGCAGCGGCCTTTGCGAAAGGAAGATAGACCTCCTCAGAGACGAAATCGGCCGAGTCGGAGTAGAGCCAGCGCTCTGCCATGCGGGCAAGCTCGAGTGTCTGCGGACCTGACTTTTTGACAGTCTCGAGCAGACGGTCGACAGCGATGTGGACAGTGTCGCCCGACGCATAGGGCATGAACGACACCCAGTCGCCGAAAGCCTCGTTGAGTTTGGCCTTGCTCGAGAAGGCCGACTTGAAATTACAGCGCTCCCAGAACTTGTCGACCAGATAGGTGCAGCGTTCATAGAAGTTGGTGATGTTTTCGGGCGCCTCGGGATAAGGGAAAAGCCTCACAGACTGCTGTGCGTGAGACGTCAGGGGGAACATAAGGGCCACTGCCGTCAGCAACGAATATAGTATCTTTTTCATAATCATGTTGAATTAATTTACAAATTTAATGAAAAAACTAATAACACGCGGCGCTTGAAAGAAATTTTAATGCAGTCGGCACGGGCAGTTG
>CALZQD010000024.1 GCA_945828175.1 uncultured Bacteroidales bacterium
GACGATGTGTTGGTGGCTTATTATTCGGAAGGCAACAACAATGCGTTTGACGTTTTGCTGACAAGACATCAGGCCAAAGTATATAATTACATCCTCCAGATGGTCAAAGACCGTAATCTCGCCGACGATATTTTCCAGGAGACTTTCGTCAAGGCGATTACGACGATAAAGCAGGGCCGTTATGCCGAGGCGGGCAAGTTTTCGGCGTGGGTCTGCCGCATCGCCAGGAATCTGATTATCGACAATTTCCGTCAGGAAAAGGTCGAGGCCACCGTGTCGACCGACGACAGCAACTTCGATGTGCTCAACCGCAAGGACCTGAGCGAGGACACCATCGAGGACATGCTCATCGACTCGCAGATACAGGCCGATGTGCGCCGCATCGTCAAGCAGTTGCCCGAATCTCAGCGCGAGGTCTTGATTATGAGATATTATAAAGGCCTTAGCTTTAAAGAAATAGCCGACATCACCGGCGTCAGTATCAACACAGCGCTCGGTCGTATGCGCTATGCGATACTCAATCTGAGACGTATAGCCAAGGAGAACCGTATAGCGCTTTCACGCTAAAATCTTCTGATGAACGATATCACTTCATTTATTACCGGGATAGCCGAGGTCTTATGCGGCTATCCGTTGTTTTTTCTGCTCATAGGCGGCGGTCTCTACCTCTTTCTGTCGTCGGGCTTTGTGTCACTCAGGCGTCTGCCCGATTCGATAAAGGAGTTGCGCACGAAGCATGAGGCTCGCGACGGTCAGATTTCGTCGCTCCAGGCTCTTGCGTCGGTGGTTGCTGCGACGGTCGGCCTAGGCAACATCGCCGGTGTGGCGATAGCCCTTGTGATGGGCGGCCCCGGAGCTATCTTCTGGATGTGGGTCAGTGCCATCGTCGGCATGGCTACCAAATATCACGAGGGTGCTCTCTCGATAATGTACCGCGGCAAGGACGACACAGGCCGTCTGCGCGGCGGCACGATGTATATCATCGAGAACGGCCTCGGCCGCAAGTGGAAGCCGCTGGCGCGGTTCTTCGCAATCGCCGGCCTTTTCGGCACGATGTGTATCATGAACGCCAACCAGCTGACAGAGGCTGTGATGACGACTTTCTCGACGCCCGAGAGCCTCGGATCGAACGCTTTCCTGACATCTGTGGCATCGGTGACGGGGCTCGACAACGTGTCGTCATTCCGTCTGCTCTTCGGCCTCGGCATAGCCTTGGTTGTGGCGCTCGTCGTCTTCGGTGGCATCAAGCGCATCGCCCGCGTGGCCTCGGTGATGGTGCCATTTATGGTGGGCATCTATTTCGTCATGGTGCTATACATTATTATAACGCACTTCGCCGACGTGCCCGAGGTGTTCCGCCGCATCTTCAGCGAGGCATTCAACCTCCGTGCGGGCTTCGGCGCATTCGCGGGCATCGCCATCATAGGCGCACGCCGCGCTGCGCTTGTCAATGATGCCGGCATCGGCACGGCGACCATCATGCACGGCGAGTCGAAAAACCGCCAGCCTGTGCGCGAGGGCCTTATCGCCATGCTCGGGCCGAGCATCGACTCGGGCCTCGTCTGCACCCTTACGGCCATAGCGATACTGCTTTGCGGCGACATCGACGTCGAGGGCGTCAAGGGTCTCGAGATAGCGATGAACGCCTTCAGTTCGGCCATCCCGGCGGGCGAATACCTGCTGCTGTTTGTCGTCATCTGCTTCGCGATGTCGTCGATGTTCAGCTACTCGTTCTACGGCACGAGCTGCGCGACCTACCTCTTCGGTTCGCGCTACGGGCGCCATTATTCGTGGGTTTTCATCGCCTCGCTGGTCATCTTCGCCGTCGTGCCTCTCGAGGCTGCCGTCGGCATGTGCGACCTCTTCTACGCGCTGATGGCGATACCGACGATGCTGACCGTCGTGGCCCTGAGCTCGAAGGTGCGACAGGCAACGCGCGATTATTTCGCCGCTCGCAAGGCCGGTGTTGCCGACCCCGCCGAAACCGCAGTCAACAATGAATAGAAACATTTATCACATAACGCATAAATCATGGGTGATTTTCTGAGCTATATCGTATGGAACGCCGACCCGGTACTGATCGATTCGTTTGTCACGGTCAGATGGTACGGCCTGATGTTTGCCATAGGTTTCTGGATTGGTTTCAACATCGTTGCCAAGATGTATAAGCACGAAGGGGCGCCTGAGAAGTGGATGGGCATCCTCCTCATTTGGGTCGCACTCGGCACTATCATCGGTGCGCGCCTCGGTCACGTCTTTTTCTATGCGTGGGACTATTACTCTGAACATCCCTGGAAGATTCTCGCCACATGGGAGGGCGGTCTTGCCTCACACGGCGGTGCCATCGGCGTCATCGTGGCGGTGATACTCTACTCAATCTTCACGACAAAGCGCAGCCCGCTCTGGACGTTCGACAAGCTCGTCCCGGCAATCGCCCTGGTCGGTGCGCTCATCCGCATCGGCAACCTCATGAACTCTGAGATCTTCGGCTATCCGACGACTCTGCCCTGGGGCTTTATGTTTGTGCGCTCGGCCGAGTGGCACGCCCTCTACGAGGGTCAGGCCTGTCATCCGACGCAGCTCTACGAGGCTTTCTGCTATCTGGCGCTGTTCTGCCTGCTGATGTGGATGTACTGGCGCAAGAACGCCGAATGTCGCCCCGGCCTCATCTTCGGCACCTTCCTTGTGGGCATTTTCCTGCCGCGCTTCTTCATCGAGTTCATCAAGAACGACCAGGCCGACTTTGAGGCTGGCATGCTGCTCAATATGGGTCAGCTGCTGAGCATACCCTTTGTGCTCGTGGGGCTTTTCTTCATCATCCGCGCGTTCATGCGCCCGAAAGTAGCGATGAAGTTCCCCAACAAGTTCGCTGACGAGGAGAGCAAGTGAGGTAATTTAAAGTCGATTAAGGTTATTAAGGTCAGGCTTTTCACAGAGTTCAACTCCTCCGGAGTTGTGTGGCAGAGTCTGTGCTGCTGCCCCGAGCGATGAGCGCTCGGGGTTAACAAAATTTCAGGCCACCGGCCTGAGAACTAATTGATTTACGCAGCACTTCAGTAGGCCCGTGCATGGGACGCAGTCATGCGGCCCGCAGCACGGGTTTTAAGTGCCTTTATGTTGTTGGAACCGCGTTAGTGGTGGCACTCCGCCCTCGAACTATGATGTCTTTGTTTCAATCGGCAACCAGCGATTGCCCCTCGCGTTGATGCAAGATATCTGCTATTGCCTTTGTGTGCGAGCGTGCCACTATGGAATCGGGCAGGGCTGTGCCATGGCACAGCCGGGTAAAACAGGCTTTTCATGCGGTTGCGCAATTGCGCAACCCTACTGTAAAAATGCGGGCTGGCGCCCTGCGGATTAAAAAACACAAGCGGGCTGCGATGATTCGCGGCCCGCTTGTGTTTTTATCGGGGATTGATTGATTTCGGGATCAGAGACCGAGTTTGGTCTTGACGGCGGTGGTGACGTTGATGACGTCGGCACCCTGATAGAGCAGGAGGTTCTGTTCGTTGGGGAAGATGAATGTGTAGTTGCCTTCCTGACCTACGGCCTTGATGGCTTCGACAAATTTCTGCTGGATGGGTGCGATGAGCTGTTCCTGAAGACGGCTGAGGTCCTGCGAAGCTGTCTGACGGAACTGGTTGATTTTATTTTCGCGCTCCTGGATTTCCTGCATACGGCGCTCTTTGATGCTCTGGGGAGTGTTGGCGTCGTCGGCGATAGCCTGGAAGTCGGCGTAGAGTTTGTCGAGCTCGGTGCGGAGTTTCTGGAATTCATCTTCATATTTTTTAGATGCGTCGCTGAGCTGAGTCTCCATGGCGGCGTATTCGGGCATGGCTTTGAACACGGTTTCGATTTCAACGACTCCAAATTTTTGCGCAAGGGCGCTCATCGGGAAGATGATGGCGATTGCGAGAAGAATTTTTTTGATCATGGGTTACTGTTTTATTGTTTTTGATTGTTATTTTGTCTCTGAAAAAAATTAACGTGTAAAATTAACACTTTTATTTTGAATATCCCAATTTGACGAGGACTTCGTTGCTTACATCGATGCGGGGCGAGGCAAAAATGATGTCGCTCGACGACGCACGGTCGAAGATAGCCTGATAGCCTCGCTCGTCGGCCACTTTCTTGATGGCGTTGTAGACGTCGTCCTGGATGGGCTTGAGGAGTGTCTGGCGCTTCTGATAGAGCTCGCCTTCGGGACCGAAGTATTTGTAGCGCAGCTCGGTTGCCTCTTTCTCTTTGGCGACGATTTCTTCTTCGCGTTTCTTCACCTGCTCGTCGGTGAGGAAGACTTTGTCTGAGAGATAGTTCTGATAGAGGGTCTCGGCTTCTTTGCCGACGGCCTCGACTTCTTTCTGCCAGCGCTGCGAGAGCTGGTTGAGCTGCTCGTTGGCCATCTCGTATGAGGGGACATTCTTGAGGATGTACTCCATGTCGACGAGGGCGAATTTCTGGGCCGAGGCGCTGAGGTAGCCTGCGATGGCGATAGCCAGTATGATAGCGATTTTTTTCATATTGCTTGTTGTTTGTTATTAGACATATATTGTTTAGACAGATTTCATGCCAAAAGGTTTATATGCCTGAGGGTTAAAATTCCTGACCGAGGATAAAGTGGAAGTGGCTGCCGCCTTTCTCGTTGAAGACGCGGTCGAAACCGTAGGCCCAGTCGATACCCATCATGCCGACCATCGGGAGGTAGATGCGGACACCGGCGCCGGCGCTGCGCTTGATTGTGAAGGGGTTGAACTGGCTGACCGAGGTCCATGCGTTACCGCCTTCGACGAAGGCGAGGGCATAGATCGTTGTCGTCGGCTGGAGCATGAGGGGGAAGTGGAGCTCGAGGCCGAAGCGGGTGTAGGCGTAGCCTTCGCTCTGCCAGGGGGTGAACTGACCGTTGTCGTAGCCGCGGAGGCCGATGGTCTCGGTGGCGTAGGTGTAGCTGCCCGACATGCCGTCGCCGCCGACATAGAATGTCTCGAAGGGCGACTTGAGGTATTTGTTATAGCTGCCGAGGAGGCCGATGTCGGCGCGGGTCATGAGCACGGGGGTCCACTGTGTGTCGGCGTTGGCTAGAGGGGTATAGGTGCGTGATTTGAATTTGAGTTTCCAGTATTCGATCCAGCGGTAGAGTTCTTTCTTCGACTGGACGGTGTTCTCCTCGCTGAGCTTCTTCCAGTTTTTCTTGCCGAAAAGCGACGCGGGCGGCGTCATCTGAAGGCTGAGTGAGAACTGGCTGCCGCTACGCGTGTAGAGCGGGTTGTCGATTGAGTTGCGCGCCAGGGTGAGGCCGAGGACGAAGGCGTTCGAGGTGCCGTTGTTCATGTAGTAGAGGTATTCCCAGTTCTTGAGGTAATACCAGTTGTAGCCGAGCTCGGCGGTGAAGGTGAAGTAGTCGTCAGGCCATTTGAGACGCTTGCCGAAGCCGACGTTGATGCCGACCATCTGGAGGACTTTGTTGGGGTCGTATGATGCCTGATAGCTGTTCTGATAGTAGTCGTTGTAGCCCGAGCCGTAGCCGTAACCGTAGCCATAACCGTAGCCGTAGTTATACATGGCGTTCTGCCAGCGCGAGTTGTAGTACGACGAGTTGACGCCTGTCTGGCGGCTGTAGTATGCCGAGACAGAGAGCGAGTTGGGTCGCTTGCCGCCGAACCAGGGGTCGAGGAACGACACCGAGTAGGCCTGATAGTAGCGGGCGTTGGTTTGGGCGCTGACGGTGAAAGTCTGGCCTTCGCCCTGGGGGATGACGCCGCGGTAGGTGCTCGGGTTGAAGAGGTTCTTTATCGAGAAGTTGGTGAACTTGAGCGAGAGTTTGCCGATGATGCCTGTCTGGCCCCAGCCCATCGAGAATTCGACCTGGTCGTTGGCTTTCGACTCGAGGTTGAAGACGATGTCGACGGTGCCGTTCTCTTCGTTAGGCTGCGGCTGGATGTCCATGTTCTCGGGGTTGAAGTGGCCCGTCTGGGCGATTTCACGCGCCGAACGCATGAGGTCAGACTTGCTGAAAAGCTCGCCGGGCTTGACGCGGAGCTCGCGGCGGATGACCTTCTCATAGAGGCGGTCGTTGCCGTTGATGACGACGTTGTTGATTCGGGCCTGCGGGCCTTCGATGATGCGCATCTCGAGGGCGATTGAGTCGCCGCTGATCTCGCGCTCGATGGGCACGAGGTTGTAGAAGAGATAGCCGTTGTCCATGTAGAGGTTCGACACGGCGTCATCGTCTTCGTTGAGGCGCTTGTTCATTATCTTCTGGTTGTAGACGTCGCCGGGCTTCATGCCGAGGTAGGCGTCGAGTACGTCGGTCGGGTAAACCGTGTTGCCGACCCAGGTTATATTCTTGATATAGTACTGTTTGCCTTCGTCGACGGTGATGTGTACGTCGACGGTGTGGTCGTCGTAGGGGCTTACGCTGTCGCTGACGATGCGGGCGTCGCGGTAGCCTTTCTCGTTATATTTCTCGAGGATGCGGTTAAGGTCGTCCCGATAGTCGCTCTCGACGAATTTTTTTTGACGGAAGAGGTTGATGAGTTTGCCTTTCTCGTTGGTTTTCTTCATCGTGCGCTGAATCTGACGGTCGGAGAGCACTTCGTTGCCGTCGATGTAGATCTTGTGGACCTTCACCTTGTCGCGCTTGTCGATGTTGATGTCGACAATCATTTCGTTGCGGTTCGAGAGGTCTTCGGTGAGCTTGATGTTGACCTGGGCGTTGCCGAAGCCCTTGCCGTCGAAGTATTTCTTGATGATGGCCGTGGCTCGGTTGACGATGTTCTGGGTAATCTGGTTGCCCTTCATGAGCTGAAGACGCTCCTGGAGGTCTTCGCGCTCGCCCTTCTTAACGCCGTTATAGTTGACGGCCGAGATGCGGGGATGGGTTCTGAGCGCGAGCTCGAGCCACGCTTTGTCGCCGGCTATTTTCTCGACTTTGACCTGAGCCTGAGAGAATAGGCCCTGACGCATGAGTCGTTTGACAGCCTGGGTGATATCGTCGCCGGGCAGGGTGACGCGGTCGCCGACTTTGAGGCCGGCGTAGCCGAGGATGATGAAATCCTCATAGTTGGGCGCTCCGGTGACCTTGATGCCTTCGATTTCATAGGTCTTGGGCATGTTGCTGTAGATCATCGGGGGATTATAAATCGTGTCGACCGGCTCCTGAGCTTTTGCCAGGGGGGCTATGGCTGCAAGCAGTGCGGTGATGAAGACTGTCAGTTTATTATGCATAGTCGAAATGATGAATGTCGTAGTATAGTGGTTTATCGTAATTGATATTCTATATATTAATGTGTCGCGAGGTCAGCTTACCTGGTCACCTGTCAGCCCGAAACGCCGCTGCCGTTTCTGATATTCGGCGACGGCCTGCCTGAAATCGCGGGCGCTGAAGTCGGGCCAGTATGTCGGGGTGATATAGAGTTCGGAGTAAGCGATTTGCCAGAGCAGGAAATTGCTGATGCGCATGTCGCCGCCGGTGCGTATGAGCAGGTCGGGGTCGGGCATGCCGGCAGTCGAGAGGCTGTCGGAGAACATCGCGGCGTCGATGTCGTCGGGCTTGATTTCGCCGGCGGCGGCGCGGGCCGCGAGCTGGCGGCAGGCTTCGACAATCTCCCAGCGCGACGAGTAGCTCAGGGCGAGCACCAGGGTGAGACCGTTGCAGTGGGCAGTGTCGGCGAAGCAGCGCTCGAGGCGCTGACGTGCTTCGTCGGGCAGACTCTCGATGTCGCCGATCATCGTCAGGCGCACGTTGTTCTTTATCAGGTCGGGCGTCTCGCGCTCGATGGCGATGACGATGAGGTGCATCAGGGCGTCGACTTCTTCCTTGGGACGGTTCCAGTTCTCGGTCGAGAAGGTGTAGAGCGTCAGATAGCCGATGCCGAGAGCCGAAGCCTCCTCGGTGATGCGTCTGACTGTGTTGACGCCCTCGACATGACCCTCGGAGCGGTCAAGCCCGCGCGCTTTGGCCCAGCGTCCGTTGCCGTCCATGATTATGGCCACATGGCGCGGGATGTTGTCGGGGTTGATATTTATATCGTTGTCTGCCATTGATATCATGCTCGTTGTTTAGTCGACATAGTGACAGGTCTCGCATCGTTTGCCAAACTCATAGCTGATGCCGATTGTCAGGCGCGAATACCAGTCGGTGTCTTTGTAAAATGCTGTTTTTATGCCGTTGAGGTCGTTCAGCACGGGGCCGTCGAATTTGTCGCCGAAGGCTTTGGTCATGGTGAATTCGAGGCCGAGGTTGATGCGCTCTTTCAGTTTGAACTTGATGCCGGCGCCCATGGGCAGGGTGGGGGCGACCGAGGTCTTGCCGCCCGACGACGACATGGCCACGCCGATGCCGAGCGTCAGATAGGGCGTCCAGCGCTTGAGTCGCTTGTATGTCTCTCCGATGCCGTAGGCAAAGAAGTTGAACTCGCCGCGGGCGCCGAGGTCGTAGACTGTCGAGGTGAAGCTGTAGTTGGCTCCGCCGGGCAGCACATTGTCCATGTCGGCGGTGTCGCCGCTGAGGCCGAGCACCGACATGACGCCGCGGATTGCGAAACGGGTGTTGGGGATATATCTGAATGACAGTTCGCCGTCGAAGCCGGGATGCTTCATCAGCGAGGCGCGGTTGGCGTCGCCGAGGTAGCCGCTCATGCCGAGCTGCACCCCGAAGTCAAACTTGTAGGGGGCAGACTGGGCCCTGACAGCCGCCGGAAGCAGCATGACAAGGAGCAGGGTGACCAATGTGACGCTTATGCAGCCGTGTCGCTTCATCAGATGCTTAGATAATGGGTTTGAATGTCAGACGGTTGATGACGGCGCGCCAGACGGTGTTGTAGGTCTGCAGGTTGTCGCCCTCGCCGCCGAAGACATATATATAAGGGCAATCCCACTCGACGATGGGCTCGGTGGCGAGCGGCGAGAGGAGGTTGCATACCTGAGTCATCGGTGTGTCAACAAACGACCAGCCCGAGCGGAGCGCGACGGTAGGGTAAGTCTTCCAGGTCTGAGTGCCGACGTCGGCCTTCATCGTCTTGCTGAAGACGAAGCCGCGGGCGTTGCGCATTGCCGGGACGTATTCGGGCAGCTGGAGCAGGTCGTCGGCCTTGCGCCAGTTGACGCCGTAGTCATATGAGACATATGTTGTCTTGTGGTTCTTGCCGTCTTTGTCGTAGCCGCCGAAGGCAAGGATGACAGAGTATTTGCTGAAGACCCAGGCGTAGCTGTGCGAGAAGGTAAAGTAGGGCACGACGGTCATGTCGCCGAGGGCCATCTCAGAGATGCCCTTGCCGATTTGGGCCCATGTGTTGCCGTCGTAGCTCCATGTGGCTGCTGTCATGCTGTCGTCGGGGAGACGGCCGCCGACGATGAGCAGCTGCGGGGTCGTGCTCATCTCGAAGCTGTATCTCAGGGGCATCGACGTCGCTGCGGCGGGGAAGCCGGCAGGCATGAGGGTTGTCTTCATCGAGGGGTATTCGACCGTGGTGACACGGTTGCCGTCGGTGCGGCCGCAGATGAGGGTCGTCTCGTAGCCGCCGTAGATGTTGTCGACACTGACGCCGGTGGCCGTCCATGCGAGGCCGCCGTCAGTCGAGCGGTAGAGCTGTTTCGAGTTGTCGAGGATATAGAGGGCGTCGTCGGTTGCCGAGAGCGACGAGACGACGGGATTGAAGGCTAATGTCACTTCAGTCTTGCTCCACTCGCCCGCAACGGGGTCATCTGACGAGGCCATGCAGTAGCGGTTGTCGTATTTGGTGAGGCAGTATACTGTGTTGCCGCTCTTTGCTGACTGCTGGCTGTTGACGACGTTGAAAATCGAGGGCAGCGATGTGCGCTCGAGACGGTTCCAGACGAGCGAGTCGCCTTTGACTTTGTGGACGTTGACGTAGATTTTGTAGTCTTTATGGGTGCTGCCGCTGAGTGATTTGAGCCGCAGCGTTACTGGGCCGTTGCTGAAATCGATCGAGTCGGTCGAGTTTTCGAGGTAGTTGTAGATGGTGTCGGCCTTATTGGGGCGCGTGACGACTAACTGAGCCGAGCTGACGCCGCTTGTGACGATGACGGGTATGAGTTTGTCGATCTTAGTGCCGTAAGGCATCGAGTCGGCGTTGAATATCAGGCCTTTGTTGAGGTCTATCGAGAAGAAGACCGAGTCGAGATTATTGAGCACCTTGTCGTCGTCGGTGAGCGAGAATGAGGTCACCATGACGCTTGAAGGAAGTGTCAGATCTGATTCAGTGTCTGAGTTGCAGCTTGCAGCCCCGGCGAGCACGGCCGCTGCCGTCAGACCAATTAAAAGCTTTTTCATCTTATAGTGATGTATCGTAGTTTATTTTCAAACTACAAAGTTATAATTTCAGTCTAAATAGGGCAAACTCGGGGCGGCAAATCGCTTTATTTTGGCAGATTTTATAGGTTTTTAACGTCGACGAGGTCGTTTTGCGAATAAAAACTAATGACATTCGGGCCGACTGTCTCGGTCATTACGGGCTTGCAGCCGATCTGCGGAGCGTCGACAGCGCCTCTGTCGCCGAAAACTGCGGGCGAAGTCTCGACGCGGGCGACGTCCCAGAGCCCCGAGGCTAAGAACGAGCTCAGCACTTCGGCGCCTCCCTCGATGAGCACCGAGGTGATGCCCTGGCGGCTGTAGAGCGTCGACAGGAGTTCGGCTATGTCGCTGTAGTCGCTGATAATCAGATGCTCATACTGCATCACGCGGTAGTCGGGCCCTATGCGGCGACGACGGTCGAGAATCACCGGCAGCGGCTTGCGCCAGGGCCAGTAGCGGGTGTCGAGGCGCGGATTGTCGGCGATGACGGTCGACGAGCCGACGATGATGGCGTCGTGGAGGCTGCGCAGGCGGTGGGTCATCAGGCGTGTGACGGCAGTCGAGATTGCCGCCGGGGGTGTGACGGCCGGGTCGCGGCGTATGTCGAGGTATCCGTCGCGGCTTTGGGCCCATTTGAGGGTGACGAAGGGGCGGCGCAGGGTGTGGGCGGTGAAGAAGAAGGCGTTGATGCGCCGGCTCTCCTCGGCCATGACGCCCTTGACGACCTCGACGCCGGCCTCGCGCAGCATTGCGATGCCGCGGCCGCTGACCTTGTCGAAGGGGTCGACGGCGCCGACGACGACGCGCGGGATGCCGCGGTCGATGATCATGCCGGCGCAGGGCGGGGTGCGGCCCCAGTGGCTGCAGGGCTCGAGGGTGACATACATCGTCGAGCCTTTGAGCGCCGCGGGGTCGGCGACAGTGTTGACGGCGTTGACCTCGGCGTGAGGTCCGCCGGGAGGCGAGGTATAGCCCTCGCCGATGATATTGCCGTCGGCGCCGACGATGACAGCACCGACCATCGGGTTGGGCGTCGTCGTGCCTGTGGCATGCCGCGCGAGCTCGAGTGCCCGCGCCATATATTCGGGTCTTATATCCATGTCGAAAAAATATGATGCAAAATTACAGTTTTTTACAATAAATGCATATAGGCCTTCGTTATAAAGACAAAAATCAGAATAACATCACTAACATCCCGTTGCCTATGGATAAAAATTCTACTCTTATTTCTCAAAATTCACAAACCCAGGTTAAAAATGAGACTGTCTCTATGCCCGCAAAAAAGACCATAGCTTTCATCAAG
>CALZQD010000025.1 GCA_945828175.1 uncultured Bacteroidales bacterium
ATGTCGGGCTCTGGTGCAGCGGTCTTCGGCATCTTCGACGACATCGACCTGGCACGCTCTGCCGCCGAGGCTGTCAGCCCGGATTGCGACATACTCGTCGACATAATCAAGTTTTATTGAACGATATAGCCGCCGATTTGTTTACTTTTAAAGTGAGAGAATGCCAATCGACGAGTTTGGCAATGTTTTTGCTTTATTATATTCTATGAAACAAACCAAAGATTATGGAAACGAACAAGAATAAATCAGGCAAAGAAGTCCGTCAGGACCAGCAAGCCGATGATGCACCCGAAGTCATGGACGTTCTCGACGCCGAAAACGACAGCGCCGCAGAAGACAGCGAAGAAACCGAACAGGATCTCGCCAGTGACCTCGAAGCCGCACAAGCAGCCCTCGAAAAAGAAAAGAAAGAATACCTTTTCCTCATGGCCGAATTCGACAACTACCGCAAGCGCGTTGTCAAGGAAAAGAGCGAGATTCTGCGCAACGGCGCCGAAAAAGTCCTCGCAGGGCTGCTCCCCATCGTCGACGACTTCGAGCGCGGTCTCGCCGCCACAGCCGATGCCGACGACGCAGCGGCCGTACGCAGCGGCATGGAGCTGATATACAACAAACTCGTCAAATATCTTGAGTCGAACGGCGTCAAGGCAATGGACTCTACCGGCAAGGAATTCGACCCCGAACTCCACGAAGCTATCGCCTCAATCCCCGCCCCCAGCGACGACCTCAAAGGCAAAGTCGTCGACACGACCCAGAAAGGCTATATGATAAACGACAAAGTACTGCGCCACGCAAAAGTAGCCGTAGGACAATAATAAAATCCATCGAAGTATGGCAGAGAAACAAGACTATTATGAACTTTTAGGCGTGTCAAAGACCGCGACGGCCGACGAAATCAAGAAGGCCTATCGCGCCATGGCGCGTAAATATCACCCCGACGTCAACCCGGGCAACAAGGAGGCTGAGGAGAAATTCAAACAGGCTGCCGAAGCCTATGAAGTGCTCAGCGACCCCGACAAGCGTGCAAAATACGACCGCTACGGCCACAGCATGGGCCCGCAGGGATTCGGCGGAGGTGCCGGCGGCGGCTACTACCAGAGCAACATGTCGATGGACGACATCTTCTCGATATTCGGCGACATCATCGGCGACATGGGTGGCGGCGGCCGTTACAGCGGCTTCGGCTCGGCCACAGGCAGCCGTCCACGCAAGACACAGCGTCGCGGCAGCAACCTGCGCATCCACGTCAAACTCACGCTCGAAGAAATCTCGAAAGGCGCCACCAAGACCCTCAAGATACCCACATTCGTCAAATGCGACCATTGTAACGGCACAGGCGCAAAAGACGGCACAGCCTTCGTAACCTGCCAGCGCTGCCACGGCACAGGCTCGGTCACCGAAGTTCAGAACACGATGTTCGGCGCAATGGAGTCGCATGTCGTCTGCCCCCAGTGCGAAGGCAGCGGCAAAGTCATCTCCGAGCAGTGCTCATACTGCCACGGACAAGGCGTCGAGCGCAAAGAGCAGCAGGTCACCTTCACCATTCCTGCAGGCGTCGCCGACGGCAACGTTCTGACCGTCAAAGGACGCGGTAACGCCCCCATCCACGGCGGCATCAACGGCGACCTCCTTGTCGTCATCGACGAAATCAAGCATCCCGAACTGATACGCGACGGTGCCGACGTCATCTATAACTTGATGCTCGACATCCCCACCGCCATCCTCGGCGGCTCAGTCGAAGTGCCCACAATCGAAGGCCGCGCCCGACTCAAGATTGCCCCCGGCACACAACCCGGCAAGATTCTGCGTCTGCGCGGCAAAGGCGTACCCTCGGCCGAGACAGGCGCCCGCGGCGACGAACTCATCAACGTCATGGTTTACATCCCCGAAAACCTCACGGACGAAGAAAAGAAAGCCGTCGAGAGCCTCAAATCGTCGCCCAACATCACCCCCAGCGACGCCGAGAAACACCGCCTCTTCTCAAAATTCCGCCACATCTTTGAATAAGTCTAAGGAATAAGCTTAAACCAGGCGCTGACTGACAATCGCACCAAATTTGAAAAGAATTACACCGATTCCAACGGGCAACACACACATACCCATCCCCAACGAGCCGAGCCCCCCGCCCGGCTCGTTTTTTATTACTACGGTCGAGCAAGAGCATTTAAAGTTTCTACATATTAGCCGAGGAGGGTGTCGAGGAGCATCATGAGGGTGAAGCCGAGGGCGAAGCCGATGGTGCCGAGGTTGGAGTGGCTGCCTGTTTGGGTTTCGGGGATGAGTTCTTCGACGACGACGTAGATCATTGCGCCCGCGGCGAAGGCGAGAAGGTATGGCAGCACGGGCAGGGCGACTGAGGCGAGGAGGATAGTGATGACGCCGGCTATGGGTTCGACGATGCCGCTCAATGCGCCGATAGCGAAGGATTTGCGGCGGCTGTTGCCTGCTGCGCGAAGGGGCATGGAGACGATGGCGCCTTCGGGGAAGTTCTGAATGGCGATGCCGATGGCGAGTGCAAGTGCCCCGGCCATAGGCAGATATGCGTTATGCTCGATGGCGGCAGCGAGTGATACGCCGACGGCCATGCCTTCGGGGATGTTGTGGAGGGTGACGGCAAAGGCGAGCTTGGTTGTGCGCGACAGACGGCTTTTGGGCCCTTCGTCGCCATGCCCGTCGATATGTTCGTGCGGCACGGCGACATCGAGGAGCAGCAGAAAGCCTATGCCGGCAAGAAAGCCGGCTGCCGCGGGAACGACTTTCATAATCCCGTCAGAAGGGGTCATATCCATCGACGGTATGAGCAACGACCAGACCGAGGCTGCAACCATGACGCCGGCGGCAAAGCCGAGGAGGAGCTTCTCGAGCGCGGGCTTCATGCGCTGCTTCATCATGAAGACGCAAGCGGCGCCGAGGGCGGTGCCGACAAAGGGCAGGAGCAGTCCGACAAGAATCCCTTCCATAATCATATGCGTATTAGTTCGTCATAGGCGAAATCGGCTACGGCCGGCGTGCCGATGACGCTGTCCCAGAGCATGGGCGAGACGCCGTTGCCCGGACGTTTGACGGTGATGTTTTCTTCGGTGAGAATCTCGCCCCGCTTGATGTCGCGGGCGGCGACGATGCTCTTGCGTGCGACCTCGATGTTGGAACGTTCGGCGTCGGCGACGGTCTTCTCACCCGTGCCGAGTGAGGCCTCGATATTACGCACCATGGCTACCATGGTCTTGAGTTCGTCGGGCGAGAGCGAAGCGCGATGGTCGGGGCCGGGCATATTCTTATCAAGTGTGAAATGTTTTTCGATGACCTTGGCCCCCATGGCTACGGCCGCGACAGGAACCTCAACGCCGACGGTATGGTCGCTGTAGCCTACCCCGCCACAGCCGAGTGTGCGCAGAGCGTTCATGGCGCGGAGGTTGACAGCGTCGTAGGGCGTCGGATATTGCGTGATGCAATGAAGAAGCGTGATGTCGGCCCGGCCGATGCCGCCTTTTTCGAGCACTTCGACGGCGGCCTCGACTTCGTCGAGCGTCGACATGCCTGTCGAGAGGATGACGCGGCCACCCTTCGAGGCTATCTTGCGCAGATAAGGCAAGTTGGTGATTTCGCCCGAGGGTATCTTCCAGTAGTCCATGCCGATAGCGGCGAGGCAGTCGATAGACACGAGGTCGAAAGGCGTACTCATGAAGCCGATGCCGACGCTGTCGCAGAGTTCTTTGAGCCCGGCATAGTCGGCAAGAGGCAGATGTATCGCCTTGCACATCTCGAGCTGGCTCTGCTCTGAGCCGGTTGTTTCCTTCTGATATTCGGCTTTGGGTGCGAAAGTCGAGATAACGAGTTCGGGCACAGCTGTCTGAAACTTAACATAGTCGGCTCCGGCCTCTTTGGCGGCATAGACCATGCGGCGCGCCAACTCGAGGTCGCCGTTGTGGTTGACGCCGGCCTCGGCGATTATAATAACTTTATTTTCTGATCTTTCCATTATCAAATACTACTTCTTGCATATAACGCGTAATCATCACGCCGGGTTTTGCCTGAAGCGGCGCAGCGGCGGTGCCGCGAGCCTCGGCGATTATCATCGCCGGAATGTCGGCCCCGGCGCAGACCGAGCAGACGGCCCCTCCGCCGAGGCGAGGATTTATCTCCATGAGCATCAGGCGGCCGTCTTCGAGGTCCTCGATAAGCTGCACGGTGACAGCGCCGACAAGGCCGAGCGACGAGAGGGTGCGACCGACGATGTCGTCGATGCGGCTGTCTGAAATCGTGACCGTGTCAGTCACCTCTCCACCGGCAGTCGCCAGGCGGCGACGCGGCGAAAGAGCCTTAATCTCGCCGTCGATGACCGAGACATAGCAGTCGACGGTGATTTCGTTGCGGTTGTCGATGCGCTCCTGAATCAGGTACTCGTCGCCGCGGCCAAGCACACGGTCGAGAGTCTCAAGGTCGCGAATCTCGATGATGCCCTTCGAGGCTGAGCCGTGGCGTGGCTTGGCGATGAGACGCAGGCAAGGGTCGCCGGGAGTATATGTTGCAGGCGCCGGTAAGCCTTTTTCAGCAAAAAGGCGCGCGGCCACGACTTTGTCGAACATTGCTTCGGCCACGTCGGGCGAACCCGTCGGCACGAACACCGAGCCATAGCGGTCGCGATAGTCGGCGGCAACCCTGACGGCACCGTCGACAAAGGGTATTATCACGTCGATTGAGCGGCTGACACAGACGTCGTTGAGGCTCTCGAGAATGTCGGGGTCGCTCCAGCGGCAGCCTTCGATAATCGTGGCCTCGCAGGCCACAGGCACCTCGCGGCTGAGCTCGTAGCTAAAAATCTCGGCTTCGAGATCCGCGCGGACAGCGGCCTCCTTAAACATACGCGCAATCGAGACTCGTTTGGCGCCACCGAGAAAGAGGATGTTCAATTTATTGTCGCTCATCGGTTGTAAATATCTGTTTTATAGGCGGCGAGATGACCCGGGTCGGTAAACCAGTCGATTGTGCGGCGCAGGCCGTCCTCGAGGGTGACCTCGGGACGCCAGTCGGTCAACGAGATGATGAGGCTGTTGTCGCCGCAGAGACGTCGCACCTCGCTCTTCGACGGACGCAGGCGTTCGGGGTCGACGACATAATCGACATCGGCGTCCATCAGGCGGGCGATGGTCTTGAGGGTATCGCCCATCGTGACCTCGGTGCCGGTGGCGATATTGATCTCCATGCCTTCTATGCCATCGGCCTCGCCCAAAGCGACAAAGCCGCGGCAAGTATCTCTTACATAGTTGAAATCGCGCGTCGGAGTAAGGTCGCCGACCTTGATTTCACGCTTACCGGCGGCAATCTGCGAGATGATGGTCGGAATGATGGCGCGGGCACTCTGACGCGGGCCGTAAGTGTTAAACGGGCGGGCGATGACGACACCGAGATCGAAAGCGTTATAAAAGCTCTTGGCGATGGCGTCGGCACCGATTTTCGTAGCCGAGTAAGGCGACTGCGGCTGGCGCGGATGTTTCTCATCAATAGGCACATAGAGAGCTGTGCCGTAAACCTCGCTGGTCGAGGTGACGACGAGACGGCGGACGCCCTCGGCCTGAGCTGCCTGGCACATATTGAGCGTGCCCTTGATATTGGTGTCGACGTAGCTGTCGGGAGCGACATAGCTGTAAGGGATGGCGATGAGAGCCGCCAGATGGAAGACAGTGTCGCAGCCGCGGCTGATAACGCGGCAGAAATTGGGGTCTCTGACGTCGCCGCAGACTACCTCGAGACGGTCGTTCCTGATGTCCTCGAGCCAGCCCCAGTTGTTGAAAGAATTATACTGAGAGAGCGCGCGGACGCGATAGCCGCGTTCGAGCAGAAGTTCGGTCAGGTGCGAGCCGATGAAGCCGTCGGCACCGGTAACCAAAACTGTTTTATTCTTATCTATCATAGCTTTACTACCAAATTTTTCTTAGTTTAAACACTGTCGGCCGTCCTTCCTCGTCGATGCGCGAGACGACCATCCGGCTCGACGTCAGCTTGATGACATCGAACTCGAAGACGCCCGAAGCGGGGAAATGGAGCCAGTCGGGCGCCATATACGGCGGCTCGCCGACGCCCGAATTATCGTCGTGGTTGTTGAAATATAGCGTCAGGCGGTCGCCTTCGCGCGACCAGGTGCCGACGCAGTTGAATTTCTCGTAATTGGGGAATGTGCGGGTTATCATGACCACGTCGCCCTGAAACTCCCAGAACGTATGGTCGGGCTCGAAGTCGGGGTCGTCGACGCCGTCGATGGTCAGCGACTCAAGCAGCCAGCTGCCGAAGAGCGGACCGATGTGGCCGTTGTTCTGGGTACAGCCGCAGAAGAGGACGGCGATGAGGATATATATCAGCTTTTTCATTTTTTCGACGGTTTAGTGAGTGAACCCGAGTATCTTATCGCGATAGTGGCACCGAACGAGTCGCCGCGGAGGCGACCCGAGTCGAGACCAACCTTGCAGCCGAGGCCAAGGCCCCTGACAATCGACGAGGCGTCGTAGTCGGCACCGGCCATGAACGAGAAATTCTCGCGCGCATGAGCGAATGGCAGTCGGCCCGAGGCATAGCCTTTCTGATAGCTGAGTTTGACGGTGTAGCCCACTTTGTCGCCCAAGTCACCGGCGACGGCGGCGTGGAATCCGCGGGCGCGGTTGAAGATGTAGGCCGGATAGCCGTCGAGGTTATAAAGCGGCGAGACGAGGAAGGGTGTGCCTATTGACATGCCGTAGTTGGCGTATGAGTTGTATGTGTTGTTGTTGAAATAATTATCACCGCCGTTGACGTCAGAGCCGATAGTCGTGCCGGGGTGGTCGCCGACGGCAAAGTGCAGGGGACCGCTCTGATTGCGGAAGTCGATATACTCGACGACGGCGCGGTTGACCAGATGGCTTCCCGAGCGGCGGTATTCGAGGCCCCAGAGGCCATCCCAGCCATTTCGGCGTCCGATGCCCGAGCCGTCTTCCCAGGGCCATTCGAAGTAAGCGCTCACTTCGTTGTCGGCGTTGACGCACCAGCGGGCTTTGAAATCCCACGAGCCGAGGCTGCTGCCTTCGATAAACTCATCGCCGTTGCCCGTCAGCGGGAAAAACATCTTGCAAACGTCTTTGAATCTGAAGCCGCGGTTCTGTTCGCGCTGCAGCTTGCCTCCACCATACCAGTAAGTGCGGCCACCGAAGAAGCCGGCGGTCTGCATGCCGACCGTCACCGACAGCGGCTGCGAAGGATTGGTGCGGAAATAGCAGCGGCGGTAAACATAGTAGGTACTCAGGGCGATATGCTCGTTGTAGTGGTTGAACTGTCGCTCGACGAAATCGTTGTCGGCCATCTTGCCGTACATTATGCGGCCCTCGATCTGCACCCAGCCACGGGTGAAAGGTATGTTCTGAAAATCGAGGAAGCCTGCGCCGACACCGGGGATGGCGCGGGCGTTGGCGCTGTGGATGAGGTCGCCGCTCGAGAGCTCGCTGTCGACGATGCGCGAGTATTCATTCATCATGCCGACATAGAGATAGACGCTGCGATATTTCAGCTCACCGTAAAGCTGTTGGACGCGGAAAGCTCCGGGGCGCCACGAGCGCGAGGTCCAGCCGTCGCTGTCGTAGTAGCGGTAATCGGCGTCGTGGTCGTAACCCGTGAGGAGTTCAACGCCGGCGCTCCAGCTGAAACGGCGGCCGAGGTCGAGGGGCTTTATGAGCGACGCATCGAGCAACAGGCTGTTTTTCATCGGGTTCTTACCCTGATTGAGAGCCGTCAGCAGCGAGGGGGCGAACCGGCCGCTCGAGGCCGTGGCCGAGAGGCTGACGTCGTAGTCGAGGCGCGGCTGCGCCGCTACAGGCGTCACCGCGGCGGCAATGGCGGCGGCCGTGAGCAATATGCGGTTTATCAGATGTCTTGCAATCATATCTCCAATGATTATTGAAATCGTAAAGATAGCAAATTTTTCGGCTCGAGGCCGCGCTATGCTCTCAGTTTTTGACCGAAGGCGAGAAAATGAGGGCCGAAAGACCGTCGGAGAGGCTCTTGGCTGCGAGGCTCAGGTCGTCGGGGGTAAGAGCCTTGATTGCCTCGACGGTCTCGGCGGGGTCGATGACGCGGTGGCGCATCAGCAGCGAGCGGGCTGCCGCGAGGATAGAATTCTCGCGGTTTTCAGAAGCTACGACGAGCTGGCCGAGATACTGCTTCTTGGCTGGCTCGAGGCGGCGGCGGTCGAAATAGCCCTCGGCGACGTCGGCAATGCGTCGGCGGACGATGTCGCAGCAACGTGCGGCGTCGTCGGGGTCACAGCCGAGATAGACGGTGAATAGGCCGAGTTCGCGGAAGAGAGTAACGGCGGTCTCGACGTTGTAGACCAGGCCGAGGCGCTCGCGGAGGTCGACGTTGAGTAACGAGTTCATGCCCGGGCCGCCGAGGACGTTCGACAACAGCGCCACGCCGTAGCGCGCCGGATCGTCGAGGCCGGCGGTGGCTGCGCCGAGCATACAGTGGGCCTGATGGCTCGGCAGACGTCGGCCGATGTCGAAACGCTCGCGGGGCTCGAAGACGGTGGCGCCGCGGTCGGGCGCCGAGCCTGTCATCGCGCCGAAATAGCGCTCGAAGACGTCATTGACAGCCTCGGGTTTGCGCGGACCGCTATAGAACAGCACCATATTGTCCGGACGATACCAGCGGTCGAGGAAAGCGCGGCAGTCGGCGCTGTGAAGTCGCCTGAGCGTCTTCTTGTCGCCGAGGATGTTGTGACCCAAGGGCGTACCGGCGAAGAGGAGGTCTTCGAAATCGTCGGCGATGGCGTCGGCGGGGCTGTCGAGATAAGTCGAAATCTCGTCGCAGACGACCTCGCGCTCTTTGTCGAGCTCCTTGTCGGGGAAGACCGAGTTGAGTACGAGGTCGGCAATCAGCTCGACAGCACGCGAGAGGTTACCGCCGGGGAAAGCGCTGTAGACAACAGTCTCATCCTTCGACGTAAAGGCGTTGAGCTCACCGCCGACAGCCTCCATGCGGTTGATTATCAGCGAGGAGCTGCGGCGCCGTGTACCTTTGAAAATCGTATGCTCGACGAAATGGGCGAGGCCGTAGCACTCGGGAGTCTCGTCGCGGCTGCCGGCGCGAACGCTGACGCCGCAGATGCCGACAGCCGAATTTTTCAGCGTCGCGCAGACGGTCATCATGCCGTTCGACAGCCGGCCGACCTCAACAGGCGTTTTCGGGACTCTCATCTACCCAGTCTCCGTTTTGTTTTATCAGTTCGATCAGCCTCGGCAGTGCCTCGTCGGCGGGAATATTCTTGACGACACACTCCTTGCCCTTGTAGAGGCTGATGCAGCCGGCGGCGGCGCCGACATAGCCGTAATCGGCGTCGGCCATCTCGCCGGGACCGTTGACGATGCAGCCCATAACGCCGATTTTCAAGCCTTTGAGGTGCGATGTGCCGCGCTTGACGGTCTGGAGCACCGAGGGGAGGTCGAAGAGCGTGCGGCCGCAGCCGGGACAGGCAATGTATTCGGTCTTGGTGATTCGGCGGCGGGTAGCCTGGAGTATGCTGAGTTCGAGCGATTTGGTTGTCTCGGGCGAGAATGCCGGAGCCTCGATGGCGATAGCGTCGGCCAGTCCGTCGAGCAGAAGCGAGCCGAGGTCGACCGAGGCGGCGACGGTGAGCGCCTCCTGATCCGTTATATCGGGATACGCAAGAGCGACAAGCACTTTGGCGTCGGGATTCTCGGCAAGGACAGCGGCATAGCGGCGGCGGATGTCGTCGATGCGGTTACGAGCCGATGATTTCAGCTCGACAAAGCCGGCTGGAATCTCGCCGAAAGCGAAGTCGACTCCGGCTGCGAGCGGAGCCTTGAGCCGGGCCGTGTCGCGGCAGACTCGTTCGGCGCGCGGGGCGTCGTCGGCCATAAGTTCGTCGATATGAGCCACGAGGGCGCGCGCCACGGGAATCTCGTTCTCGGGAGCCTCGCTGAGCGATACCCTTATCGTGTCGCCGATGCCGTCGGCAAGGAGTGAGCCTATGCCCACGGCCGATTTGACGCGGCCGTCTTCGGCATCGCCGGCCTCGGTGACGCCGAGATGGAGCGGGAAGGCCATGCCCTCGCGATTCATGGCCTCGACAAGCAGGCGCACGGTCTGAGTCATGATGACTACGTTAGAGGCTTTGATTGAGATGACTACATCGCTGAAGTGCTCGGTGACACAGATACGCAGAAATTCCATGGCCGATTCGACCATGCCCGCAGGCGTGTCGCCGTAGCGGCTCATTATGCGGTCGCTGAGCGAGCCGTGGTTGACGCCGATGCGTATGGCGGTCGATTTCTCCTTGCAGAGATTGATGAAGGGCACAAATTTGTCGCGCAGGCGCTCGAGCTCGGCGGCATACTGCTCGTCGGTGTAGCTCAGCTGCTTGAATGTGCGGCCGGGGTCGACGAAGTTGCCGGGGTTGATGCGCACTTTCTCGACCTCTTCGGCGGCAGCGAAGGCGGCAGCCGGATTGAAGTGGATGTCAGCCACGAGCGGTATGTCACAACCGGCCTCGCGGAGACAGCGGCGAATTTCGCCGAGATTGCGGGCCTGCGACACTCCCTGGGCCGTAAGGCGCACGATGTCAGCGCCGGCCTCGGCGATGCGGAGACACTGGGCCACAGAGGCTTCGGTGTCGAGCGTGGCCGTATTGGTCATCGACTGAATCCTGACAGGATTATTGCCGCCGACAGCGGTGATGCCGATGCGGACGGGTGTCGTCTGGCGGCGTCGCGATTTATTATTAATCATTTAATTGGTCTTATATTTATAGTCTTTTATTTCAGCAAGTTTGGCGTTGGCTTTCTCGATTTTATCGGCGAGCGAGGCGCGATAGCCGTCGTAGCGTGCGGCCAGATCCGGGTCAGAGAGAGCCAGCATCCTGACAGCGAGAATAGCTGCGTTGAGTCCGGCATTGATGCCGACGGTAGCGACGGGCACGCCCGGAGGCATCTGGACGATAGAGAGCAGCGCGTCGCGGCCATCAAGGGTCGAGTCGATAGGCAGACCGATGACGGGCAGCGGGGTCATGGCGGCAATGACACCCGGAAGGGCGGCAGCCATGCCGGCGGCGGCTATGATGACTTTGACACCGCGGGCGGCAGCGCCGTGGGCAAAAGCCTCGACGGCCTCGGGGGTGCGGTGGGCGCTAAGAGCGTTCATCTCGAAAGGCACTTCCATCTCTTCGAGAAAGGCGGCTGCCTTTGTCAGAATGGGAAGGTCTGAGGTACTTCCCATAATTATACTTACTGACGGTGACATGATTTGATTGGTTGATTATGTTGATGTTATAATGAAAGCAAAATGAACTCGACGGCGAAACCGCTGTCTCTTATACACATCTGACGCTGCCGACGATATGCAGTGTGTAG
>CALZQD010000026.1 GCA_945828175.1 uncultured Bacteroidales bacterium
GTGTATCGTCTGGTCGCTGACCCATTGATTTTCAAACCGCTGACTGCATGGATTTTTTAAGCGGCGAACTGCTTTATATCGACAAGCCCCTTGGCTGGACCTCGTTTGACGCCGTCAAGCGCCTGCGCAGCGCCCTGACGCGCCGTCTCGGCGTCAAGAAGCTCAAGGTCGGCCACGCCGGCACCCTCGACCCTCTCGCAACGGGGGTCATGATTGTCTGCACCGGCAAAGCCACCAAGCGCATCGACGAGCTGCAGACCGGTGTCAAGGAATATGTAGCCACGATAGCCCTCGGCGCTACCACGCCGTCGTTCGACCTCGAGACCGAGATCGACGCTACATACCCCACCGATCACATAACCCGCGAGGCGGTCGCACAGGCGCTGACTCGTTTCACCGGCACCATCGAACAGATACCGCCGGCCTTCTCGGCCTGTAAGATCGGGGGCGACCGCGCCTACCGCATGGCCCGTCAGGGACAGGAGGTGGCGCTCAAGCCCAAGATTCTCGTCATCGACGCCATCGAGCTGCTCGATTTCAAACCGACCGAGATAACGATAAGGGTCGTCTGCAGCAAAGGCACATATATCCGCGCCCTCGCCCGTGACATCGGCGAGGCCCTCGGCTCGGGAGGCCATCTCACCGCCCTGCGCCGCACCCGCGTGGGCGATGTAGGCATCGACGCCTGCCTCAGCGTCGACGCTGCTGTCGAGCTCATCAAGACGGTCGTCATCGAGATGCCCGACGATTATAAAGATAAATGAATTACATAGACTGATAAGAAATAACACAGTAGAAATGAAGCTATCACAATTTAAATTCAAATTACCGGAAAATCTCATCGCCCAATATCCCACTCCCAATCGCGACGAGGCCCGCATGATGGTGCTCCACCGCAACACCGGCGAAATCGAACACCGTCAATTTAAAGATATCCTTCAGTACTTCGACGAAGGCGACGTCATGGTTTTCAACGACACCAAGGTCTTCCCGGCGCTCCTCTACGGCAACAAGGAGAAGACCGGCGCTCGCATCGAAGTTTTTCTGCTCCGTGAGCTTAACGCCGACAACAAACTGTGGGATGTCCTCGTCGAGCCCGCCCGCAAGATACGCATTGGCAACAAACTCTACTTCGGCGACGACGAGTCGATGGTCGCCGAGGTTATCGACAACACCACCTCGCGCGGCCGCACGCTGAGATTCCTCTACGACGGCTCGCACGAAGAATTCAAGAAAGCACTCTACGCCCTGGGCCACACCCCGCTTCCCGAATACATCAAGCGCGAGCCCAACGAACAGGATGCCGAAGACTATCAGTGTATCTTCGCCGCCCGCGAGGGTGCCGTTGTGGCTCCGGCCGCCGGCCTCCACTTCTCGCGCGAACTGCTCAAACGTCTTGAAATCAAGGGCGTCGAGCAGGCTTTCATCACCGTTCACAGCGGTCTTGGCAACTTCCGCGAAATCGACGTCGAGGACCTCACCAAACACCGCATGGACTCTGAGCAGATGGAGGCGTCGCAGAAGCTCGTCGACACTGTCAACCACGCCAAAGACACCGACCATCGCGTCTGTGCCATCGGCACTTCGGTGCTCCGCGGCATCGCTACGGCTGTCAGCATGGGCGGCCATATGAAGACCTATGAGGGCTGGACCAACAAGTTTATCTTCCCGCCCTATGACTTCACGGTTACCGACGCGCTCGTCACCAATTTCCATCTGCCTTACTCGACGATGCTGATGATGACGACGGCTTTCGCCGGCTACGAAAAGCTCTTCAAGGCCTACGACGTCGCAGTCAAAGAAGGCTACCGCTTCGGCGCCTACGGCGACGCGATGCTTATTCTTTGATAGAGAGATAGCTGATATAGCTAAAATAGCTAAGATGGCAGAAATGCTGTTTTAGCTATTTTTTCATAATGTCCTGAGGACTTGGGCGAGGGTGATGAGGACGTCGTTGGTGGCGCGTTCGATGACGCGGCTGCGGTTGCCGGGGAGCTTGAGCAGGCGCGAGGTGACTTGGCCTTTGACGCAAACAGCTGTCCAGACTGTGCCGACGGGCTTGTCGGGAGTGCCGCCGCCCGGGCCGGCGATGCCCGAGGTCGCTACAGCGCAGTCGGCGCCTGTGGCGCGGCAAACGCCTGCTGCCATCTGCTCGACAACTTCGCGGCTGACGGCGCCAAATTGCTCAAGGTCATCGCGGCTGACGCCGAGAAGATTGGCCTTGACGTCGTTTGAATAGCTCACGACCGAGCCGACATAGCTGTCGCTGCAGCCTGCGATTTCGGTAATCTTGTGGGCGATGTTTCCGCCTGTGCAGCTCTCTGCCGTTGCCATCGTCAGGCCGTGACGGCGGAGGTAAGTGAGAACGATTTCGGCCGGGGTGGCGTCGCCGTCGTAGAGCATCAGGCTGCCGAGGACGTCTGTGAGTCGTCCGGCATATCGGTCGATGAGGCTGTCGACGGTCGCGGCGTCGCCGCCGATGCCGTCGAGGCGCAGGCGGATGAATCCCGGCGTCGGCAGGTATGCTAAATGGAACCCGGCGGGGAGCGATGTCTCGAACTCTTCGAGGTGCTTGGCGAGCGCCGACTCGGTGATGCCAGTAGTGATGACCGTGCGGTGGGCGATGGCCGTGTCGGGCTGAAAACGCGCCATGACCTCGGGGATGACGGCGCTGGCGAGCATGCCCTCGGTCTCGAAGGGTACGCCCGGCATGGCTATGAGCATGCGGTCGTCGCGCTCGAAGACCATGATGGGGGCTGTGCCGAGGCGGTTCTGGATGACGCGGCAGCTCGACGGCACGATGGCCTGGTCGGCGGTCAGCGGGTTCATCTTCAGACCGCGGAGGTTGAAGACGTTGATGATGTTGTCGAGGACTTCGGCATTTCTGACGGGCACGCCGCCGAAAATCTCGGTCATCACGCCTTTTGTGATATCGTCTTTTGTCGGGCCGAGGCCGCCGGTGGTGATGACGAGGCGGCTCTGCTGCATGGCGCGGCCGATGGCCGAGGCGATTGCTTCTTTAGTGTCGCCGACGGTCTCGACAGACGCTATTTCCCAGCCGAGAGCGTCGAAATGGCGGGCTATGAAGCCCGAATTGGTGTCGGTGACGCGGCCGAGAAGCAGCTCGTCGCCGATGACGACTATAGAAAGTTTCATATGCTTGTGTCAGACAGTCACGCGGGCGTAGGGCGTCTCGCTATAGCTGCAGAATTGTTTATCGAGATATTTGTAGTAGCCGGCAATGGCCACCATGGCGGCGTTGTCGGTGGTGAAAGCGCGTTCGGGGATGAAAGCCCTGATGCCGCGGTGCTTGCAGAAGTCGGCTACAGCGGCGCGTACGCCCGAATTGGCCGAGACACCTCCGCCGATGGCGACGGTTGTGACGCCGGTTTGGTCGACGGCCTTTTTGAGTTTGTCGATCAGGATGTCGATGATGGTCGCCTGGAGCGATGCGGCCAGGTCGGCCTTGTTCTCCTCGATGAAGCCGGGGTTGAGGCGGATGGCGTCGCGCAGGGTGTAGAGGAATGATGTCTTCAGGCCGCTGAAGCTGTAGTCGAGACCATCGATGTGGGGTTTTGCGAACTTGAATTTCTTCGGGTTGCCCTCGGCGGCCAGTCGGTCGATGTGGGGGCCGCCGGGGTAGGGGAGTCCCATCACCTTGGCGCATTTGTCGAAGGCTTCGCCGGCGGCGTCGTCGATGGTGCGGCCGATGACTTCCATGTCGTTATAGTTCCTGACAAGTATCAGCTGGGAGTTGCCGCCCGAGACGAGCAGGCAGAGGAAAGGATACTCGGGCACCTCGTCGTCGGGCTGACGTCTGACGAAGTGAGAGAGCACATGGCCGTGAAGGTGGTTGACGTCGATAATGGGCACGCGCAGTCCGAGCGACATGCCCTTGGCGAAGCTTGTGCCGACGAGCAGCGAGCCGAGCAGGCCCGGTCCGCGGGTGAAGGCGATGGCCGATAGGTCGTGTTTGTCGATGCCGGCGCGGCGCAGGGCCGTGTCGACGACGGGGACGATGTTCTGCTGATGGGCCCGCGAGGCTAACTCGGGTACAACGCCGCCATACTCCTCGTGGACGCTCTGCGAGGCTATTACATTGCTTAGAAGCACGCCGTCGCGGATGACGGCGGCGCTGGTGTCGTCGCATGACGACTCAATACCTAATATTGTGACAGACATTGCTTTAATTAGAATATATAGCCGAAACCGAGAGTAATCATCGCTGACGAATAACCCTTGATGAAGCAATATTTCGCCTCCATGTTGAGCTTGATGGTCTCGCTGCATTTAAGCTCGAAGCCGGCGCCGAGGTTGAGGCCGAAGCGGTTGCGGCGGGTCGACACGTCGTCGTCGAGATCCTGCTCGGCTTTGTCGATATGGCGGTTCCACGACGAATAGTTAAGGCCTGCAAGCGGATAGAGCGCGACGCTCTCGGCGCCGATGATGCCGAAGGGGGTGTTGAAGTTGAGGTCGAACATAAAGGCGTCGAGGTCTTTGTGCTTGAAGGCGTAGCTCAGCTCGGGGGCGATTCTGAGATGGTCGCTGAACGAATATCTGAACACCAGGCCGGCCACGGCCGAAGTGTTTTTGCTGATATAACCCACTTTGGGGCCGAACGATTTCTCGCCCTTAGTGATCTGGGCCTGTGTCGTCATTGCTGCCATGCTCAGGATAGCAAAAAGGAGGAGAGCGATAGGTTTAGTCAGTCGTTTCATAATGGTTCGGGTTAATTTCTGACAAAGATAAAAATTTTCACTAAGCCGCGGAAATTAATTTGTGTCATATAAGTCATATTTTTTGCCATATTATATTTATCTTTGTGTTATGCTATAAATTATTATGAAAAAACTACATCTGATTCTGCTACTCCTCATCGTGCCGTTGCTCGCAGCCGCGCAGTCGGCCGAGAGCGCCGCGCTCTACGCCAAGGGCAAAGACCTCTATAATGCCGGCGATTATAAAAAAGCCGCCGAGACCTTTATCGAAGTACTCGAGCTCGACAAAGCCGAGGCACCCGAGAATACATATAACCTTGATATTGTGTGTGATTGGATCGGCTCAAGCTTTTACAAGGCGGGCGAAAAAGAAAAGGTCGTTGATTACGAACCGTATTTTTATGAACTCGAACCCGTCGACCGTCCGGCGATGGCGCAGATTTTCAGCTATTCGGCAATGTCGCAGCAGGCACGCGATATCGACGCCGCTTTGATGTGGCTTGAGCGCCAGAATGAAGAAGAAATAAAACTCCTCGGCCCTGATCATTATCTGCTTGTAGATACTTATTTCATGCTTGCCCTGTATGAGTATATGCGGGGCAACAATGCCGGGGCTATCAGTTATAACGAGAAACTGAAAGAAGTCATCCGCAAGACGGCCCCGCTCGTCACGACCGAGGGCTGGGATGCCGGTATCTATCTGGTCGACGGATGTATAGCCGAGCAAAACGGCGACTATGCGCGGACTTTCGACTATGCCCAAAAAGGATGGGAGCGTGTAAACCCATGGCTTTCGGCACAGTCATTCTGCTATAAAGAGCTTTTTGCCCTGTTGATGCGCTGTTATGTTGCCAATCAGGATTACGACAGCGCGTCGGCTATGGCAGCGAAGGCCGAGAAAGACTATCGCACCCTCGATGCCGAAGCGGCCGAGCGGGCAGCGACGCTTGTGCCCTATATCGTCGAATATTATCTTAATACCGTGCGATATAGCGCTGCAGCCGAGCTCTGTGAATATGCTCTCGAACGTGTGACTGACGAATATACCCGAGGCCGCTTGCTTACCTCAGCCGGCGCGGCTTATCTCTCATTTGGCCGCGATAGTGATGCGGTCGGGCGACTCGCTGATGCTCTTGATATTTTCACAAGCCTGCGTGCCGAGCCGGATGCCGCGAGCGCCAATTTTTATTTAGGCACGGCGATGGACAATCTGCGCCGCTACGACGAGGCGATGGACTATTTCAAGCAGGCTCTGAAACTTTTCGGCAAAGATAAGGATAACAGCGCAATATCATATTTCAGTACCTTGTGCCGACTTGCCGCCATCGAGACTCGCACACGCCGATACGACGCCGCTCTCGGGCGTCTCGCCGAAGCCCGCAAGTTTACGGCCTCGTATCCGAATTTTTTCAATGACATCCATCAGGCTTTCCTTTACCGCGAGGAAGCCTTCTGTTATATGGGCAAGAACATGAACGACACGGCGGTCGACAAAATGCGTGAGGCCGTGCGCCTTTATGAGCAAAGCGGCGTCGGCCTCGATTATAATTATGTCGACGCGGCTGCCGAGCTGTTCTCGATGCTCATTAAAGACGAGGCAACCCGGGGTGAAGCCGAGCAGATAAAAGATCGTCTTTATAAACTCAGCGAGGGCTCGACCGAGCAGGCCGCCCTGATGAGAATCAAAGTGCTCGACAAGCTGGCCAATTCCTATATGACCAATATGTACTTCGACGAGGCTCTCGCCGTCAACGAGGAATTGCTCGATTTTGCCAAGGCCTATCCCGATTACGATACTTACGACGCCATATCTAACCGCCTGATGCTCCTGATTTTCACCGGTCGCAAAGCCGAGGCGCGCAGCGAGCTTGACGAGCTGTATAATTCAACCTTATCGGAGTATGGCAGAAACAGCAAAAAGCATCTTCAGGCAGCCCTGCTCAGCTGCGTCTATATCGACCAGACGGGCGATCTGTCGCAGATGGAGCGCCAGACCGAGTTGGGTCATGAGATTATCGACATTGCCAAAGTGATGTATAGCGCCGACGACCCCTCGCGTTTCCAGCATCTGATATGGGGAGCCAAAATTTTGAGTACGACCGAGTATAACTATGCGGTCGACGTTATTCTGGAGACTCTCAGGCAGACCCCTAATCAAATTAAAGATGCCGATATAATGAGTGTCTGTAACGCTTACACCACACTGGCTACAATAAAGAATAATCTTTGGGAACTCGATGACGCGCTGAAATATGCCGAGAAAGCTCTCGAGGCGATTGAAGGCGGCGCAACCGGTTTTGTAACACCGACGGCGCTGCTGACCGCCGGGCAGATTTACATTAAGCTAAACCGCCTCGCCGATGCTGAAAAAGTGATTCTGAAAGCTCTCGACCGCACAATGGAGATGAACGACGGCGGCATGGCACAGCTGATGCAGATATATAACTCATTAGGCGAACTTTATTCGAGAATGGGCCGATACTCTCTCGTCGAAGAGTATCGCAAGAAAAGCGAACAGCTTCAGGCTGAGCGCTACAGCGATAATGATGCCGTCGTCATGGCCAACAGTGTCAACGGCCTGTGGGCCAAATATAACGCCGGCAAAAAAACCGAGTGTCTCGAGGATATCAATAAAGTCGACTCTATCATCAGCTCGATTAAAAGCTTTATCAACCTCGACCGCTCGCTGCCTAACCGCCTGAGAGCGCAATATTACTTTATGGAGGGCGATATCGAGTCGGCCAAGCTCTATTGCGAACTGGCGTCTTTAACGATAGAAACATACGATAATTGCCTGCTGTCTTCGAGAATATACGGTGCTGCAGGCGATTATGCCATATCACTGGAGCGCGCAAACCGCGCGGCTGAAATCGCCGACGAGATAAACGGCAAGAATTCGGTGACGGTAATCGCCCCGCTCGTTTATGCTGCCGAGGCCAAGGTTATGCTCAGCGATAAGGCCGGGGCTATTGAGAATTACCGGCGTGCTTATGACATCGGCTGCGATTATATATCGAATAACATCCTGACGCTCACTGCGGCGCAGCGCGCTGACTTCTGGAACTCGAATTTCGGGTTCTACCGCACGACGCTGCCTTATGTGACGGCAAACTATCTGCGTGATACCGAGATGAACGGCCTGCTCTACGACGCGATGCTCTTCTCTAACGGCCTGCTGTTTAATGCCGACAGGTCGCTGACCGACCTGGTCAAGAAATCGTCAGCAGACGTGCGCGAGATATATGGTCAATGGATGTTCAAGAAAGACTTGCTAAAACGCCTGACGACACAGGCCGAGGCAGCGGTCGATGCAAAAGAAGCCGAGTCGTATCGCGCCGACATCAACCGCATTACCAATGAGGTGGCCGACATCGAGCGTCAGCTTCTCGACCGCATCGGTCAGACCGCGGGCAACGACTGGCGATTGCCGAAAACCACCTGGCAGCAGGTGCGCAAGGCCCTGCCGCGCGGAGCCGCTGCCATCGAGTTTGTTGATTACGAAATGGGCGACAGCATCAGCGCGCTTCTTGCTCTCATTCTCACCAAGGACTCGAAACTGCCCGTGCTGCGCGAGATCTGCAAGGGCGACCGCGATTTCATCACCAACGACCTGATGTTCGCCGACCGCGATTTTACCGACAAGTTCTTCAAGACCTTCGCTGACGATATAGCGGGCTGTACCGAAGTCTACTTCGTGCCTCAGGGTGCTCTTTGCTCCGTGGCGCTCGAGTCGCTGCCCGTCAGCGACGGCATCCTGCCCTCGAAGCCCGAGTTCTTCCGCCTCAGCTCGACTCGCGAGCTCGTCAAGGCTCGCCGGGGCAAGGGCAAGAACCGCGCGGCGACAATCTACGGTGGCCTGAAATACGACATGGATGTCGACAGCATGGTGGCCGACGCCGAACGCTATCCCGAGCTTCGCGAACGCGGCTTCAACGCCGACAACCTGCTCGCGGCGCGCGTCTCGCGCAAAGGCGACGTGGTGATTCCCGAGCTCAAAGGTGCGCTCGTCGAGGTCGAGTCCGTCTCTGACTTCTATAAGAAAGTCACCGGCCACGCGCCGCTGCTCAAGACCGGCGCCGAAGGCACCGAGTCGTCAATCAAGGCGCTGTCGGGCCGCTACGGCAACATATTCCATATAAGCACCCACGGCTTTTTCGCCGCCGACGACAGTCAGGCCGACAACTTGGCCCTCGCACATTCTGAAACCCTGACGGCCGAAGATATAGCCCTCGAGCGCTCGGGCCTGCTCATGGCCGGCGCCGCCAACCGCTATCTCGGTCTCGAAGACATACCTTCGGACATCGACGACGGCATCCTCACGGCCGCCGAAATCGCTCACCTCGATCTCGAGAAAGTTGACCTCGCCGTGCTCTCGGCCTGCGAGACCGGTCTCGGTCAGGTCACCGGCGCCGGCGTCTTCGGCCTGCCGCGCGGCGTCCAGAAGGCGGGCGTCAGCTCGATACTGATGTCGCTCTGGAAAGTCGACGACGACGCCACCTGCCGCCTCATCACCGAATTCTACCGCCACTGGCTCGGCGACAGCGCCGCCGGAATCGCCCCCGCAGACAAACATACGGCCCTCGAGCGTGCCAAACAGATTGTCCGCGAGACTCCCGGGTGGGAGAATCCGCGCTACTGGGCCGCCTTCATCCTCCTCGATGCAATAGACTGAAAACGCTAAACAACAAGACAATATGCCAAATCTCACACCTTGCTATACCTGCAAAGCCATGATTGAAGACGACAGCGTCTTCTGCGACCAGTGCGGCGCCGAGCTGTATATCTGCCCAAAATGTAAGAAGTTCGGTAAAGGCGCCGGCAAACGCTGCAGCTCGTGCGGCGGCGAGCTCGTCAGAGCCGGCCAGAGCTCCGCAGGCGGCGCGCCGGGGTCGGACAAGTCGGACAAGTCAGACAGCTCAGACGGGTCTGATAAAATTATCACCCCCGCGGCATTGTCGCTTGTCTGCGACAGCCCGGCGGTGACACTAACCTTGGCCGACGGCGCTGTCATCGGGCGCACTACGGGCGACTATGTCGCGCAGCTCGGCTCGCTCATCTATATCTCGGGCCGCCACGCCTCGCTGTCGCAGACCGCCGGCAAATGGTATATCACCGACCTCGGCTCGCGCAACGGCACGACTGTCAACGGCTTCAAATGCCAGCCCGGTCAGCCCGTGGCGATTAAGGCGGGCGATAACGTCAAGTTAGCAAAGACTTATAATTTCATCGTCAAATGAAACTGCATTTTACCGTGGCCTCGTCGGCCGGACTTGTCAGAGAGAACAATGAGGATATGGCCCTGCTTGTCGGCGCCTTTTACCGCGACGTCACCGATGAGCTGCCGCAGGTGACGCTCTCGCCCGAATCACGCTTCTGCGCCGTCGTCGCCGATGGCATGGGCGGCTACGAGGGCGGCGAAGTCGCTTCGGAGATGGCGCTCCGTTCGCTCGGCGCCTTTATTGCCGCGCAGCCCGACGATGTTGATGTCGACGGACTTATCTCTAAGCTGAAGGCCGATTGGCTCGCCGACGTGACTGCCGCGATGCTCGAGGCCGCAGCGGCCGACAGCCGCCTCGCGTCGATGGGCACGACGCTGACAGGCTTTATATTTATCGGCGGCCGCGTGTTGCTCGTCAACGTCGGCGACAGCCGCGTCTACCGCCTGCGTGACGGCTTCCTCAAACAGATGACAATCGACCACTCGCTGCGTCAACTCACAGGCGATATGTCGCAGCCGTCTAACGTGATTTACAATGCCATAGGCCTGCAGGAATCGTTTATCGACGTCAGCGACGTCACGGCGCGCATCGCCCCGGGCGACCGCTATGTCATCTGCTCAGACGGCCTCTGCGACATGCTCGACGACGATGAGATAGCCGCCGTAGCTTCAGCTCCGGCGCCGGCCTCAGACATCGCATCGGCCGCCTGCCGCGCCGGGGGAGCCGACAATGTCACGGTCGTCACCGTCGATGTCGAGGCGTGACGAAGCGCCGTCCGAGGCCACTGTTTAAGTAAATTTCTCTTTTGCAGAGGTCTGATTAAGATATATTTATAAATAAAAACGGTGAAAATGCGTTATAATAGGTGAGAATTGAATAAAATTTCGTAACTTTGCATGAATATTGCAGTAATATAAACGTTTATAGCAAAACATGAGGCAACTTAAGATAACAAAGTCGATTACTAACCGTGAGAGCGCCTCGCTTGACAAGTATCTTCAGGCTGTCTCTATAAACAAAATACCCAGCCCACCAAAAGCAGTGTGTAAATATAGGTGGTACCCCTATAATTAAAAAAAAAA
>CALZQD010000027.1 GCA_945828175.1 uncultured Bacteroidales bacterium
GACGCCTAACGACACGGCCATCTCGTTTTCATTGGCCTTGAGCACCGGGCCGACGGCCGCGATGGCGCTGCCGCCGCAGATTGCCGTGCCCGAGGCTATGAGGTATGAGGTCTTGCGGTTGATGCTGAGCCAGTAGCCGACCATCACGCCGAAGGCCATCACGCCGATGACCGAAACGACCGTAAACATCATGCCCTCAGAACCCGATTTGAGCGATTCCTCGATGTTCATCTTGAAACCGAGGCACACGACTGAGGCCTGAAGCAGATATTTCGACGTCTTTTTATTGAATTTGGGGTAGGGGTTTTTAAAAATGAAAGCAAAAATCAACCCGGCGAGCAGAGCTACCGGGGCGGTGATTGTCGGCAGTCCCCAATGATCGAAGGGGAACACGATGAGCGCGATAATCAGTACATAGATCAGTTTGGCTACTTGTGTCATATTAAATGATTGATAATGATGTTCGACTTCAGAAGACAGGTTTCTGCCATATGTTCCATGCCGCGAAAGCCTGCAGCAGAAGCATCTCGAGGCCGTTTTTGACGTTGGCGCCGCTCTGTCGCGCCTTGCGCATGAACAGCGTGATGTCGGGGTTGTAGAGAAGGTCATAGCAGAGATGATTCGGCGTCAGAAGTTCGTAGGGTATGTCGGGGCACTCGTCGACGTGGGGATACATGCCTAACGGCGTCGTGTTGACGACAATCAGGTGCGAGGCCATCACCTCGGGCGTCAGCTCGGCGTAGGAGATTACGCCCGGGCGGCTGCTGCGCGACACGAGCGTCGACTCGATGCCGAGCTGCGACAGCGCGTGGACGACAGCGCGCGACGCTCCGCCTGTGCCGAGCACCAGGGCGCGGTGCTTATGCCCCGCAGGCAGTAGCGGCTCTATCGAATCCCTGAAGCCGATGACGTCTGAGTTATAGCCCTTCAGCGTCAGCTTCTCGCCGTTGCGTATAAATTTGATGACGTTGACCGCGCCGATTTTCGCCGCATCGTCGTCGAGTTCGTCGAGATAGGGTATGACTTGTTCTTTATAGGGAATCGTGACGTTCAGTCCGCGCAGCGATGGATTATCCCTGATGATGTCGGTGAATCGCTCGATTTCGGGAATCTCGAAGTTGACGTAAGCCGCGTCGATATTTTCAGCTTCAAACTTGCGGTTGAAAAAATCGCGGGAAAACGAATGTCCCAGCGGATAACCGATGAGACCGTAGAGTTTTTCTACATGTTTGTCCATAGGAGTTGATTTATTCTTCGCAAAGTTAATTAGAAATGTTGATTTGACGTGCTTGTCGATGCTAAAAATAAACTTTGTTGATTATAATAATGAAATTTTTTTGTAAATTTGTAGGAACACTCTTTCTTATACCATAGATGACAGATATAAACGACAGTCAATATAACGACGAGGAGAACGACAACGAGTTTACCGAGGGCAACGAGGCTCAGGGCGACGAGCGCCTGATGTCGGTCGCGCGCGACGGCGATATGGTCAAATACCACCTCCGCGGCATGTACCGCAACTGGTTCCTCGAATATGCCTCTTATGTGATACTCGAGCGCGCCGTGCCGCACATCGCCGACGGCCTCAAACCCGTGCAGCGCCGTATCCTACACACGATGAAGACTCTCGACGACGGCCGATTCAACAAGGTAAACAACATCGTCGGCTCGGCGATGCAGTATCACCCCCACGGCGACGCGTCAATCACCGACGCACTCGTGCAGCTCGGCCAGAAAGACCTCCTCATCGAGAAGCAGGGCAACTGGGGCAATATCCTCACCGGCGCCTCGGCAGCCGCCTCGCGTTACATCGAGGCGCGCCTGTCTGAGTTTGCCCTCGAGACGCTCTACAACCCCAAGATCACCGAGTGGACCCCGAGCTACGACGGCCGCAAGAACGAGCCCGTGACCCTGCCCGCCAAATTCCCGCTGCTGCTCGCCCACGGCGCCGAGGGCATCGCCGTCGGTCTGTCGTCGAAGATTCTGCCGCATAACTTCAACGAAATCATCGACGCAGCCGTCGCCTATCTCAGCGGCGAGGACTTCGTGCTTTACCCCGATTTCCCCACCGGCGGCTTCATCGACGTCTCGCGCTATAACGAAGGCCGTCGCGGCGGCGCCGTCAAGATCCGCGCCAAGATTGAGAAGGTCGACAACCGCACCCTCGCCGTCACCGAGATACCCTACGGCAAGACGACGGGCATCATCATCGACTCTATCCTCAAAGCCTACGAAAAAGACAAGATAAAGATACGCAAGGTCGACGACAACACGGCCGAAAAAGCCTGCATCCTCGTCCACCTCCAGCCCGGCACGTCGAGCGACAAGGCCATCGACGCCCTCTATGCCTTCACCGACTGCGAGGTCAGCGTCTCGCCCAACTGCTGCGTCATCGACGACCGCAAGCCCTGCTTCCTCGGCGTCGACGACCTCCTGCGCCACAGTGTCGACTCGACCCGCGGCATCCTCGAGGCCGAGCTGCGTGTTCGCCTCGCCGAGCTTCAGGAGCAGAGGCTCTTCGCCTCGCTCGAGAAAATCTTCATCGAAGAGCGCATCTATAAGGATAAGGAATACGAGCAGGCGCCCGACATCGAGTCGGCCGTAAGGCATATCGACAGCCGCCTCGAGAAATACAAGCCCTCGTTTGTCCGCGAGATAAACGACGACGACATCCTCAAGCTCGTCGAGATCAAGATGAAGCGTATCTTCAAGTTCAGCTCCGACGAGGCCGACGACCGCATCGCCGAGCTCGACCGCAAGATTGCCGACGTCAACGACAAGCTCGCCCATATCGTCGACTACACCATCGAATGGTATAAGCGCCTCAAGGCCAAATACGGCGACGCCTATCCCCGCCGCACCGTCATCCGCAATTTCGACAACATCGAGGCCGCCAACGTCGCCGAGGCCAACGAGCGCCTCTATATCAACCGCGAGGACGGCTTTATTGGCACAGGCCTCAAGAAAGACGAATTCATCTGCAACTGCTCGTCGCTCGACGACATTATCATCTTCTACAAAGACGGCCGCTACAAGGTCGTCAAGGTTCAAGACAAGCTGTCGGTCGGCAAGAATGTGCTATATGTCAATGTCTTCAAGCGCAACGACTCGCGCACGATCTATAACGTCATCTACCGCAACGGCGCGGGCGGCATCTACTATATGAAGCGCTTCGCCGTCACGGGCGTCACGCGCGACAAGGAGTATAACCTCACCCAGGGCCAGCCCGGCTCGAAGGTGATGTGGTTCTCGGCCAACCCCAACGGCGAGGCCGAGGTCGTCAAGGTGACGCTCAAACCCAAGCACCGCCTCAAGACCCTCCAGTTCGACGTCGACTTCGCCAAGCTGGCCATCAAGGGCAAGCAGTCGCAGGGTAACCTCGTGACCAAGAACGAGGTGCATCGCTTCTCGCTCAAAGAGCACGGCGCCTCGACCCTCGGCGGACGCGAGGTATGGTTCGACCCCGACGTGCTGCGCCTCAACTACGACGGCCGCGGACGCCTCCTCGGCGAGTTTATGGGCGACGATCTCGTGCTCGTCGTGCTCAAGAACGGCGAGTATTATACCACCGGCTTCGAGGCCACCAACCACTACGACGACAATATCCTCAGAATCGAGAAGTTCCGTCCCAAACAGGTGTGGACGGCGATACTCTTTGACGCCGACCAGGGCTATCCCTATATCAAGCGCTTCATGTTCGAGCCCTCGGCGCGCAAGCAGCGCTTTATCGGCGACAACGAGCGCTCGTCGCTGATACTGCTCACCGACACTCCTCACGCTCGCTTCGAAGTCCGCTTTGCCGCGCCCGACGACTTCCGCGAGCCGCTCATCGTCGACGCTGAGAGCTTCATCGGCCTCAAATCCTTCAAAGCCAAGGGCAAGCGCCTCGTCACCTATACGCTCGACACTGTCACCGAAATAGAGCCGCTCATCGTCGACAGCGATGACGACGATGACGCCGCGACCTCCGACATCATCGCCGACGGCGACGAAACCGCCGATGGCGGCGCCTCGGCCCACGAGAGCGAAGACATTTCTGACGACGAGCTCCGTGACGAAATCACCGGACAGAAACGAATCTTCTGATGAAACGCCTCTTTAATACAATCGCCCTGGCTCTCGCTACCATCGTCGCAGCGGCTCAGAGCGACAGCACCGCCGTCGAGCCTTTGCGTCCCGTCACCTCGGCCTACAGCCTTGAGTTTGGCTCGTCGCACCTCACCGACACCTATCTCACGCCGCTCAACTACGACGGCTCGACGGCTGCCATGTCATACGAGCGCCTGCAGGCCCCTCGCTTCAATCCCGAGGGATCCATCATGCAGTTGCGCGGACGTCTCGCGCTCGACCGCGATCAGAATCCGGCACGCAACGCTACGATGTGGGGTCTCGACCTCAACGTCGACTGGGGCGTCCTCTGGCGCTTGAAATCATTGCGTCTGCCGCAGGGTCTCGCCATCTCGGGCGGCTTCAACACAGGCCTCGACATCGGCGCGCTCTACCTCGCCCGCAACGGCAACAATCCCGTGACGGCCAAGGCCGCATGGACCGTCGGCATCAGCGCGATGGCCGTCTATAACTTCAGGCTCGGCTCGCTGCCGCTGACACTGCGCTATCAGCCCTCGATGCCGCTTACCGGTGTCTTCTTCTCGCCTGACTATGGCGAGCTTTACTACGAGATTTACCTCGGCAACCGCAGCGGCCTCGTCCACTGCGCCTGGCCGGGCAACTATTTCAGGCTCGACAATCTCCTGACCCTCGACCTGCGCTTCAAGGGCGCCACCCTGCGCCTCGGCTATCACAACGAGGTCTTTTCGGGCAAGGTCAACAATATCGTCAGCGGCCACACCGTCCACAGTTTCGTCATCGGCCTCGCCAACGAGTGGATTTCGCTCTCGCCCCGGCGCAAGCTCTCTGATGACACTAAAATTATTTCAGCAATTTATTGATGATTAAGAAAATACTATTGGCTCTGATTGCTTCGGTCGCGCTCTCAGCCTGTCATAAGACCGAAAAGTGGGACGCCGACGTCTACGGCAATTTCGATGCCCTGTGGACTATCCTCGACGAGCATTACTGCTTCTTCGAGCAGAAAGACATTGACTGGGACGCCGTCTACAGCAAATACCACAAGCGCCTCGGCGACGAGATGACAGCCCGCGAGTTTTTCGACATCTGCTCCGACATGCTCGCCGAGCTCAAGGACGGCCACGTCAACCTCAGCTCGAGCTTCGACGTCTCATACTATCGCAAATGGTGGAGCGACTATCCCCAGAACTACGATTCGCGCCTCGTCGAGCAGTATTACCTCGACTTCGACTATTCGTCGGCCGGAGGCATGAAATATACCGTTCTGCCTCAGAATGTCGGCTATATCAACTACGCTTCATTCTCATATATGGTGGGAGAGGGCAATCTCGACGCCATCCTCTACAGCTTCAAGCCCTGCCGCGGCCTCATCATCGATATCCGCGACAACGGCGGCGGCGACATGACCAACGTCGAGACAATCGTGCGCCGTTTCATCAACGAAAGGATTCTCGCCGGATACATCTCGCACAAAACCGGACCGGGCCACAACGACTTCTCCAAGCCCTACGCCTATTACTTCGACCCCGCTCCCGCGGGCCGTCGCCGCTGGCTAAAGCCCGTCGTCGTGCTGACAAACCGCAGCACCTTCAGTGCCGCCAACAACTTCGTGTCGATAATGAAACTTCTGCCCAATGTCAAGATAGTCGGCGACCGCACCGGTGGCGGCAGCGGCATGCCCTTCTCGTCTGAGATACCCTGTGGCTGGGGCGTACGCTTCTCGGCCAGCTCGGTTCTCGACGCCCTCGGTCAGTCGACCGAAAGCGGCATCGACCCCTCGCCCGGATGCAAAGTCGACCTCGACCCCCTCAAAGCCCTCCAAGGCACCGACACCATGCTCGACAAAGCCATCGAAGTCCTGTTGGGGGAATAATCACCGATATTCCACCATCTAAATGTTTTGATTATGACTAAGATAGAAAATGAAAAGCAATATCAGTGGGCGGTAGAACGGGTGGAAAAATTATTACCGCTCGTTAACGACGATACCCCCGAGACCGATCCTAACTACATAGAATTGGTCCTACTGTCTAATCTCGTCGCAGATTATTCCGACGAGCATTATTCTGTCGGTGATCCATCGCTGGTAGATGTTATGAAGCTTCGCATGTATGAAATGGGCTTGACTCAGGCCTCGCTTGCCAAACTTATAGGCGTAAGCCCTTCACGCATTTGCGATTTTCTTTCAGGCAAAAGTGAGCCGACCATGAAAGTCGGCCGAGCCATAAGTAAAAAACTCAACATTGACCCCGCGATAGTACTCGGAGTCTAATCCGACACCATGCTCGACAAAGCCATCGAAGTCCTCCTGGGAGAATGATTAATTAAACGCTTTATCGTTGAGGATGCGGCCTTTGAGGCGGTCGCGGTCCTTGAGATAGTCGCTCGACGCAAGATAGCGGTCGATGATGTCGGCGTGAGCCGCGTTGTGGAGGTCGGTACCGACGAAATCAACCAAACCCTTTTCAATCAGCATCTCCGCGATTTTGCGCTCATCCTTGCCATAACCTCCGGCAAGACTCAGCACATTGATCTGGAACATCGCTCCGGCGTTATGAAGCACCTCATAGCGCTCGGGGTGCTTATAATAATATGAGTAGCGCTCGGGATGGACGAGGATAGGGCGCAGCCCGCGCACCTGCAGGTCGAAGATGACGCTGTCGAGATTGCCCGGCTCGCGCACAAACGGATTTTCGATAAGGATATAATTGTTAGGCAGAGTCATAAGACGCTCAGCCTCAAGCTCGCGGGCGAAAAGGTCGTCGATGCGATACTCCGCCGAATTCTCTATGACAATATCAGTCCCGTCGTCAGCCAAAGCCTTTTTCAGAGCCTCGCGGGCAGCGCCGACCGTCTCAGGCGTGTTCGGGAACGTCAGGTTCGTCACATGCGGACTCGCGATGATTCGCTCCAGACCCCAAGCCTTCATGCGCTTGATCAGCTCGATCGACGTCGCCGCGTCAGGCGACCCGTCGTCGATGCCCGGCAGCACATGACAGTGGATGTCGGTTTTGAAAAAAAACTCCTGAGGCTCAACCGCCCCCTTCGACCTCTTGAATATATTGAACATAGCGTTTTCAGATTTTTCTGCAAAATTAGCTCATCTTTTACAAACTAACGCCTAAAATTCTGTCATAAAATCAGAAATATGGCTAAATTTGTAGGCAAACACTATTAGATATGATAACAGGACAGATAAAGAATCAGATAGATCAGATATGGGATATTTTCTGGCAGAGCGGCACTACAAACCCCATGACCGTTCTCGAGCAGATGACCTATCTCTTTTTCATAAAGATGCTTGACGATGCGCAACTTGATCGCGAAGCTATTTCAAATCAGCTCAATATAGACTATTCTGCTGAAGATACATATTCATATGGCACTTGGTATAATCCCGAAACCAAGCAGAAAGTGCCCGTCGAAAATCTCCGCTGGCATGTATTCAAGCATTTCGAGCCTGATGAAATGTACCGCACGATTCAGCGCGACGTTTTCCCTTATATCAAAACATTAAACCGTGGCGAGGATTCTGCTTATTCGCGATTCATGGGTAATGCAACTTTCATGATTGCTTCGCCTCGCGCCCTTGTCAGAATTGTCGACGGCATCGACACTCTCGATATGAAAGACCGCGATACTATGGGCGACGTCTATGAATATATCCTCGGCAAGATGGCCGCGAGTGGCAAAAACGGCCAGTTCCGTACGCCCCGCCACATTATCCGCATGATGGTCGAGATGATGCAGCCCTCGCTGAACGACACCATCTGCGACCCGGCAATGGGCAGTGCCGGCTTTATTGTCGAAGCCGCCAAATATATAAAAGCCCATTATAAAAACGAACTGATGCAACGTCGAAACGATGAGCATTTCCGTCACACGATGCTTCACGGCTTTGACACCGACCAGACCATGCTCCGCATTGGTGCCATGAATCTGATGCTGCACGATATCAGCAACCCCGACGTTGCCTTCCGTGATTCGCTTTCAACCGATAACACCGACACCGACCGCTATACCCTTATTCTCGCAAACCCGCCGTTCTCGGGCAGTCTCGACAACGAGGCAGTCGCCAAGTCGCTTCTCGCCATTGCCAACACCAAGAAAACCGAGCTGCTTTTCATCTCGCTTTTCCTCCGCTCGTTGCAGATTGGTGGCCGCTGTGCCTCCATCGTCCCTGACGGCGTTTTGACTGGTACATCAAATGCCCACAAGGCTGTCCGCAAAGCCATTATTGACGGCAACCGTCTCGAAGCAGTCATCTCTATGCCTTCAGGCGTATTCAAACCCTATGCCGGAGTCTCCACCGCCATCCTCATCTTCACAAAGACCGGAGCCGGGGGCACCGACAAGGTATGGTTCTACGACATGAAAGCCGACGGTTTTTCGCTCGATGATAAACGTAATCCAATCGCCGACAATGACATCCCCGACATCATCGCCCGTTTCCGTACACTTGTAGGGACGCACGGCTCGTGCGTCCAATCGCCCGAAGCATCGCGAAAACGAACAGACCAATCCTTCCTTGTCCCGGTCGAAGAAATCCGCGAGCACGACTACGACCTCGCTTTCAACACCTACAAAGAGACAATCCGCGAAGTCGTGGAATACGAAGCCCCCGAAGTACTTATCGGTCGAGCTGCTGCTCTCGCCGCCAAAATTACCGACGGCATCAATTCACTTCAATCTCTAATCGCCGCAGACCATGAAGCATAACTGGGAGTATAGGCAACTGGGCGAAATTTGCGAAATATTAGATTCGCAACGGAAGCCTGTCACAAAAAGTGATAGGATTCCTGGTCCTTATCCCTACTACGGAGCATCAGGGATTCAGGACTATGTTTCGGATTATATTTTTGATGGAGATTTTCTCCTTGTCGGAGAAGATGGCGCAAAATGGGGAGCCAACGAAAAAAGTGCATTTTCTATTTCTGGAAAATCTTGGGTAAATAATCACGCTCATATCCTTGACTTTAAGAAAAGTCGAGTCTCTCAAAAACTTGTTGAATATTTCTTATGTGGTTGCGACCTCAATAAGATTATTACTGGAACAATAGTTCCAAAATTAACTCAAAAGAATCTCGTCTCAATTCGTATTCCTGTGCCGCCGATGGAGGTGCAGGAGCAGATTGTTGCGGAGCTTGACAAGATAAACGAGACGATTGAAGATTGCCGCGAGTTGCTTCGCAACCTCGACGCCCTCGCTCAATCTCTTTTCTACGATTACTTCGGTGATATTTACACTAATCCCAAAGGCTGGGTTACCTGTAAATTAGGTGATGTGTCAGAAAAGATTTCAAACGGTGCTAATACCAAAATTGAACTTGATACATACAAGACCGAGGGCATTATGTTCTTTCGTTGTCAAAATGTATGGCGAAATAGGTTTGACTTGTCGGATATAGTTTTCGTAGATGACGAGACAAATTCAAAAATGAAGGGCTCAATCTTAAAACATAATGACTTATTAGTCACTAAGATTGGCCGTTTATTTACAGAAAACAGTAGCTTAGGTCGTGTAGCTTTATACGAAGGTGAAGACTATAAGGCAAATTTGAGCGGCAATTTGAGCTTTATAAGACTTAAACCAATCGTTGCCCCCAAATTTATACTTTATATTCTCATATCAGACTATTTTCGAGATTATGTGCGTAATACTACCTCGGGAGGTATTGATAAACGCGCTTTGAATAATTCTCAACTTAAAGAGCTACAAATTTATCTACCTCCGCTTGAACTTCAAGAGAAATTCGCCGCACGGATGGAAGAGATTGAGGCTCAAAAGAAAATTGTCGAGGATACGATCGCAGAACTGCAAACGCTTCTCGACAGCCGCATGGACTATTGGTTCAACTGAAAAAACTCTCTTGATATGGAACATGACAACTTACGGAATCCGGCTTTTGTGAAACGCGACAGCATCGTTAGCGGCAAAGAATACGCTCAGCTGCTCGGGCGCCTGAAAGAACGTTTCCGCCGCTCGCAAATCAAGGCAGCTGTAAAGGTCAATACCGAAATGCTGGAATTTTACTGGTCGATGGGCCGGGAAATATCACAACTCTATCAATCGGCTAAATGGGGCACTGCATTTTTCGATTGCCTCAGTCTTGATTTGAAAACCGAGTTTCCCAATCAGACAGGCTTTTCATCTGCAAATATTCGATACACCAAACGCTGGTTTGAGTTTTATAATCAGCGAGATATAATTCTTCACCAACCTGGTGAAGAATTTCGTCAGCAAGCTGTTGACGAATTAGAAATGCCTGTTGAGTTTGGTCAAGTGCCGTGGAAACATCATGTTTATATCTTTACCCATTCCAAATCTGTGGCTGAGGCATTGTTCTATATCGACAAGACGATAGCGAACGGATGGAGCCGCGCAGAACTTGAAGCGGAGATAGACGATGACCTTTTCAGCAAGGAGGGAAAAGCAATAACCAATTTCGACGAGAAACTACCCGCTCCTTACAGCGGACTTGCCAAGGCCATACTCCTGTCTCTTATACACATCTCCGAGCCCACGAGACGTAGAGGAATCT
>CALZQD010000028.1 GCA_945828175.1 uncultured Bacteroidales bacterium
CCCCCGCCCAAACCGCCTCCTTGACCCTCTACCTCCTCCCCCGCCCCACCACCTCCCTCAAATCAATAACGATAGAAATAAAGTAACCCCCTGAGCTTTCTTTACAAAGAAACAGACCTCCGGTCTGCAATTTTGTTAATGTATTGACCAAAAAACAGACCGGAGGTCTGCAATCTTGTTAACCGCGGGCACTCGTGCCCGTGGTAAGCAAACCCTAAACAACCACCAACCCCGGCGGGGTTGAACATAAATATAAACAATACCATGAGTAAGACTAAATCACTCCACCACATCGTCTTCGCAACAAAACATCGTAAACCCACTATCGCAGAAGAGCATAAAAGAGAACTCTATGCCTATATATTCGGCATCCTCAAAAATAAGAAATGCTTCCTGTTGCGTATGAACGGCATAGCCGACCATATACACATGCTCATCGACATACATCCGACTGTGGCCATTGCTGATTTAGTGAAAGAGATCAAGCAGAACAGCAACCGTTGGATGAAGGAAAATCCGAAATTCTCACGGTTTGAATCTTGGGGTGAAGGGTATTACGCAGTCTCTATTAGCGTCGATGACATAGAATCGTGCAAGCAATATATCATGGGGCAAGAAGAACATCATCGAGTACATAATCTGCTGGATGAATTGGAAGAGATGGCCGGACGAAACGGCCTCGAATGGTATACCGATGACTGGGACTGATGTGCAACCCCGCCGGGGTTGAGGCTTATGTATGAACCACTACCCCGAGCGGCAATCGCTCGGGGCTAACAAAATTTCAGTCCTCCGGCCTGAGTCTCGGCTAAAAAGCCGCTATATTAACATATTATCCATACTTTTGCTTTATTCTATGAGGTTCGTAGAATGATGCGAAACTACATAGAATTTGGCAATTGTCCAAATACCCGACGGGCATCCCGTACGATAGCTCGAATTTTCATCCATCGAACCCCTTTCTTCATCAATCTTAAGTCTTTTATAAGTTGTTAAGATATTAAATGGATGAAATTGCGTATTTTTGCGCCAAAATAAACTTGAAATGTCTCAGAACACTCAAAATAAACTTTCGTTCAAGGATGATTTCATGCGTCGCCTGTCGGAAGTAAAAGCCACCCGCTGGATGCGCTTCAGCATTGTGACGATGCTCTTCATCGCATGGACAATTTGGCTCGGCTCATGGTGGCCGGCTATTTTCGTCTTTCTGCTGTTTGACATATATATCACCGGATATATACCCTTCACATGGTGGAAAAAGAGCAAAAACAAGGCTGTACGCAGTGTCATGAGCTGGGTCGACGCCATCGTCTACGCGCTCATAATCGTCTACTTCGTCTTCGCTTTCGTCGGCCAGAACTATCAGATTCCGTCGTCATCGCTCGAGAAAACACTGCTCACCGGCGACTATCTATGGGTCAACAAGATGACTTACGGACCCCGTGTGCCGATGACGCCGGTTCATTTCCCGCTCGTCCACAACCGCCTGCCTATAATCAACACCGACAGCTATCTCGACAAACCCTCGGTAGAGTACAAACGTCTCAAAGGCCTGCGCAAAATCGAGTCAGGCGACATCGTCGTCTTCAACTTCCCTGCCGGCGATACTGTAGCCTCGAAATTCGAGGATACACCCGAATACTATGACCTTCTCGTCAAAAACTATGGCCGTGAGCGCGTTAAAAATGACAAGAACACCTTCGGCGAGATCATCTACCGCCCTGTCGACCGTCGTCAGAATTTCGTCAAACGCGCCGTCGGTCTCCCGGGCGAAACCCTGAAGATTGTCAACGACACCATCTATATCGACGGAAAGCCGGTCGCCTTTCCCGAAAACGTCCAGTTCAACTATATCGCCGTCATGAGCGGCCCGCTGACCGACGACATCATCAAACGCCTCGAAATCACGGCATCCGACGTCGAGACCATGTCGCTCAACGACTTCGACCGCGCCAACCTCGCCACATGGATTCCCGGCGCCAAAGACGCCACTCACTTCTATGCCCTGCCCCTGACAGCCAAGATGATAACCGAGCTCACCGACGCAGGACTCCTCAAAGGCTACATCAAAACCAACTCGCTGCTCCCCCCCGGCGCCCAGGGCGGCTATCTCTTCCCCGACGGACTGGCTGACTCATGGTCGCTCAGCAACTACGGCGGCGACAACGGCATCCTCATCCCCGCCAAAGGCATGACCATCAAGCTCGACCGCGACAACTGGCTGACCTATCAGCGCGCTATTCGCAACTACGAGGGTCACACCGACTCATACTATAAAGACGGTTTTGTTTTTATTGATTGGTATACCTCCGAGATCTACACCTTCGCCATGGACTATTACTTCATGATGGGCGACAACCGCGACTTCTCGCAGGACTCGCGCTTCTGGGGCTTCGTCCCCGAAGACCATGTCGTCGGCACACCGATGTTTGTCATCATCTCGTTTGACCGCGATCGCAGCCTCCTCGACGGCGGCATCAGATGGAACCGCATCTTCCGCGACGCCAATCCCGACAAATGACACCGCTCCGCAGATTCGACGACCGCCATATCGCACTGCTGCCTCCGCAGTATATGGCCGCAACGGGCTACTATGCCATTATGGCCGCTTACGGGCGCGCTGTAATCGATACGACGATGACGGCCAACAAACGCTTCAAGAGCGCCCACCGATGCGATATAATCGACACTCAGGGTCCTCTGTCGCTGACCGTGCCCGTCGACCATCAGCCCGGCCGTCGCTCATGGGCCGAGACAGCCGTGTCGTCGCACGGTCGCTGGTGGCACGTCCACCGCGTATCGCTCGAATCGGCCTACGGCCGCACACCTTTCTTTGAATTCTACTACGACCGTTTCAAGCCCCTGCTCGTCGAACCAGGCACCACTTACAGGACCATTGCCGAGCTCGACACGGCCGCCGACAACGTCATCCGACAAATCCTCTGCATCGATACCGAAATCGCCGCAGAAGCCCCTGAAAACGCCTCAGACGCCATTATAAAAGATTACAGGAGCTGCGACTTCAAGTCGGCAGCTCCCGTAGAGTATTATCAGGTGAGGTCATCTAAATTCGGCTTCGTCGCCGGTCTGAGTGTCCTCGACCTTATCTTCAATGTCGGACCCGAGTCACCCCTTGTCCTAAAGGAAATAATCGACCGCCTTTTCCCGTCAGAATGACGCGATGGCTCTGAGCTGGTCGACGATTTCCGACACCGTCATCTTGCGCTGGCGGCGGAGCACCTCGGCAAATTCGTTGGCACTTTGGTGTATCTGGCTGTATGAAAACAGCCTGTCAAAATAATTGTAGTTTTTGTCGAATATGACATCGGCCTCGTCGGCATCGAGCTGATAACCGTCGACACCGTCACGCCGGTTGCATTCCTTCAGCAGCCGGGCTATGTCAGACGATAGTTTGCGGCGGTGGCGCACATAATTGCGGCACATCATATTGGCGATGCGCATCGCCGTCAGCACCTGAAAGTGCTTGACCATCTCGTTCCAGACTATCCTCGGCGACACGCGCGGATTTGAGACATATTCTAAGTAATGCGAAAACTCTATCGACTCGGCATCGTCGAGCGACAGCGACTCTATGATTGAATCGGCATCGAGTGCCACGACAGAAATGGCTACGCCCGTCAGGCCGTAAACCTTGTCGTCTTCATCTACATATTTCAGTTTATCTTCCATACTATTCTTAACGCAAGAAGAGAGTCTTAGTTTACAACAAGTATCTTGGTGACGACACTTTCAGAGCCGCCGTCCTCGCTCTGCGAGGCAAAGACGAAGTAAACGCCCGAACGGACGCGCTCGCCCGAAGCATTGCAGCCGTCCCAGGTGAACATACCGCCCTCAGAGCGTCCCTGATGGAAGACGTTGCCGGCGGCGTCGGCTATCTTGACAAGCGAGTTGTCCATAAGACCCGTGACGGTGATCCAGCCGTGATAGTCGGGACGCACGGGGTTGGGATAGGCGTAGACCTCGCTGTAGTCGTCCTTACCGGGCGACGAGGTGCCGCGGTAAGATATCAGGCCCTGAGCCGTGCCGAAGTATACCATATTGCCCTCGGGGTCGCAGTAAACCGAGTAGACGGCGTTAGAAGGCAGCGGCGAGTTGTTGACGTCGAAGTGCTCGATAATCTTGTCGCCGTTCTCGCTGACGAGATATACACCCGAAGCCTCGGTGGCAATCCATTTGCGGTTGCTCGGGTCGACGGCCATGGCGTTGATCTGGTCTGACTCGAGGAGGTAGTCGGCATAGTTGGTGCCGTCGTTGCGGGGAACCTTGATGCGGTTGATGCGCGTCGTCGGGTTGACTGCCGTCGCCGGATTGGTGATTTCATATACGCCCGATGTCGTGCCCACCCAGATGCGTCCGCGGGCATCCTCGACCATGCTGACGTGACGGTCGAAATTGACCGACGCGCCGTCCTGGTCTGTAAACGAGGTGAAATGCACCGCCTCGTCATCGGCCGGATTGGCGTAAGTGCCTTTGGTGTCGATCAGTATGATACCGCCTTCCCATGCACCTGTAAACAAGGCCACGATATTCGATTTCTCGCAGAAAAGCGACTGGAAGTCTTTCTGATTGATGAAAGTCGAAGGTACTTTGGCCTCAATCCAGTCAACTGCCGTCACGTTGGGTATATTGCGGCGTTTTGCAGCGGGAAGTATGTAATAGGGGCTTTTGCTGTTGTCGCGGCGATATGCATAGCCGGCCCAGAGGTTGCCGTCTTTATCAATCTTGACGTCGAATACACGGCTGGCGTTGTTGCTGCCCCAGGCCGATATAAGCGGCGAGTTGGTGGCGTCGAAGCGGTGGATCTGCTCGTTGCCCTTGACTACGAAGAGGCCTTCGAGGCCGTTGGCGCAGTAGTAGATTTCGGGGTCGTCGGGGTCCTCGACCACGCGGCAGACGCCGCCGTACATGGCCGTGTTTTTATATTTTGTCTGATACGACTTGGTGAAGTCGAGAGTGGCATTGACGACGGCTACGTCGCGGAATCGGCCGTTCTCAAGCACGTCGGTCTGCTGGCGCACATCGGTGTTGTCAGACACCTTATAGACTGTCTTGAACGCCGTCGGACCGGCACTATATATATAAAGACGCTTATGGTCACGCGAAGGCATCATATCGGCTACAGCGCCGACACTCATGGCCTCGGGACGGTATTTGTCGTTCAGCACTGTCGGCGTGGCGCCTGAAATATCAAAACGGCCTATGCCCTCGGCATCGCCTGCCCAGATGGTCTTGCCGCTTCTGTAGGCGATTGAGGCATTGGCGAATATCTCGGGTATGCTTATAGTCTCAATGGCATTGCCTGCGTCGTCCATGACGTTTATCTTCTTGCCGTCGAGATAATAGAAGCCTTGCTCGCAGTCGGTGAAGCCGCCTTTGATGTCGGCGAGCGCGCCTGTCGTTGTCTGGCTGCTCTTTTCAAAGTCGAATGTCGCCAGGCGGGTCTTGTTGTCGGTACTCGACAGCAGCGCGTGGGTGGCGTCAACCGGACGGACGTCGTTGATTACCGACGAGCCTATCTCCTTGAACTTGTCGAAGGTATTGTGACGGGCATTGACGTCGGCCCAGTAGAATTTCTTGTTGTATGACAGCAGCAGCTTGTCGCCGACGACGGTCACGCGGTCGATGTTGATGTTATAGATGCCCGACTCTCTTACCTCATGGCGCTGGTCGTCGTAGACGACGAGACCGAAGTCGAGTGCTATATAAATCTTGTTATCTTTGAAGAAGACGCTGTTTATCTGCTTGTTGGCCGACATTACGGCATCTTTGATATCGGGCATGTTGATGACAGTGCCGTCGTCATAGATGAGGTCGATGTTGGCGTTTTCATAGCAACAGAGCAGATAATGGTTGTCATCGTTATAGTAGATGTTGGTTATCTTATTGTCACTAAGCTTATTCGAGCTGTTGAAGATATAAGTTTCGTTGTCTTCGGGCGAGTATGAGTAGAGATTGTCGAGCGACAGGAAATATAATTTCGAGGGCGTCTCTATCACCTTGGTGTATTCGCCTGAAAACTGCGGATAGATGTTCCATTCGCCGACCGAGCTGATGGCCTTGGCCGACAGCAGGGTGACAGCAGCGGTAATTAATGTGACAATGCGTCGTATATTCATATTATTATAGCTTTTATTCGTTAAGATAAGCAATCAGTTTTGCCACGGCGCGGCCGCGATGGCTCACGGCGTTCTTCTCGTCGGGTGTCGCCTCGGCGAAAGTCATCTCCCAGCCTTCTGGCCTGAAGACGGGGTCATAGCCGAAGCCTTCGCTTCCCGAAGGAAACTTCATGATTTCGCCGTCGACTATACCCTCGAACAGGTGGGTCTCGCAGCCTTTTATCAGGGCGATGACCGTTCTGAATCTCGCCCGGCGGTTTTCCTCGCCCTCGAGCATCGCGAGCAGCTTGGCCATGTTGGCTTTCGAGTCGTGACCGGGGCCGGCGAAGCGCGCCGAGTATACTCCGGGCTGACCGCCGAGCGCGTCGACCTCGAGGCCGGTGTCGTCGGCGAAGCAGTCGTAGCCATAACGCTCCTTGACCCAGCGGGCTTTCTGCAGGGCATTGCCTTCGAGCGTATCGGCCGTCTCGGGTATGTCGTCGTGACAGCCTATATCGCCGAGACTCAGCAGTTCGAAGCTGCCGCCTATAATCTGGCGCAGCTCCGAGAGCTTATGTTCGTTATTTGTGGCAAATACTAATTTTTCCATAAGAGAGATGATATAATTAACGGCAAATCAGCCAAATTATTATCTCCTGACGTTGGCTTAACTTATCCTATTACTATGTTTACGATTTTGCCCGGTACGACGATAATCTTTTTGATGTTCTTGCCGTCGATCCATTTGGCTGCGAGCTCATGGCCGAGAGCCATTTTCTCGACGTCCTCCTTGGCTGCGTCGGCCGGAGCGCTGATATTATAGCGGGCCTTGCCGTTGAACGACACCGCATAGTTGACGGTGTCTTCCTTGAGGTAGTCCTCGTTGAATGCAGGCCACTGTGCGTCGCAGATCGTTGTGTCGCGGCCTATCGCTGAGTGCCAGAGTTCTTCGGCGACATGCGGAGCAAAAGGAGCGAGCACGACAAGCAATTCGGCAAGCACTTCGCGCGAGCGGCATTTCTGCGAGGCGAGTTCGTTGACGCAGATCATGAATGCGGCGATCGATGTATTATATGAGAATGTCTCGATGTCGCCGGTCACTTTCTTTATCAGTTTGTGGAGGCTCTTGAGGTTCTCTTTCGTCGGTTCGCTGTCGTCGACATGCAGGGTATCGCCTTTATAGAAGAGACCCCAGAGTTTCTTGATAAAGCGGTTGACGCCGTCGATGCCGTTGGTGTCCCAGGGTTTGCTCTGTTCGAGCGGGCCGAGGAACATCTCGTAGAGTCGCAGCGTGTCGGCGCCGTAGCGCTCGACGATGTCGTCGGGATTGACGACGTTAAACATCGACTTCGACATCTTCTCTACGGCATAGCCACAGACATATTTGCCGTCTTCGAGGATGAATTCGGCTGTCTTGTATTCGGGACGCCAGTTTTTAAACGCCTCGGTGTCGAGGATGTCGTTGCTGACGATATTGACGTCGACATGGATGGGCGTTACGTCGTATTGGTCGATAAGACCGCGGCTGACGAACGTGTTGGTGTCTTTTATTCTGTATACGAAGTTACTTCGGCCCTGGATCATGCCCTGATTGACGAGTTTCTTGAAGGGCTCGTCCTCGCATACCTCGCCGAGGTCATAGAGGAATTTATTCCAGAAACGGCTGTAGATAAGGTGGCCGGTGGCGTGTTCTGTGCCGCCTATATATAAGTCGACCGAACGCCAGTAGTCGTTTGCCTCGTGCGATACAAGAGCCTCGTTGTTGCGCGGGTCCATATAGCGCAGATAGTAGGCCGACGAACCGGCGAAGCCGGGCATCGTGCATAGTTCGAGCGGGTAGCCCTCGGGCGAAACCCAGTTTTCGGCGCGTCCCAGCGGCGGCTCGCCGCTTTCTGTCGGCAGATAGCGGTCGATCTGCGGAAGCTTGAGGGGCAGCAGCGACTCGTCGAGCATCTCGGGTATGCCTTCCTTATAATATACAGGGAAAGGCTCGCCCCAGTAGCGCTGACGGCTGAAGATGGCGTCGCGAAGACGATAGTTTGTCTTCACCTTGCCTATGCCTTCGGCCTCGATGAAGCGTTTGGTCTCGGCGATGGCTTCTTTGACTTCTTTACCGTTGAGGTCGAGGCGGCCGTTCGACGAGTTGATCATCTTGCCTGACTTGGCGTCGAAGCTCTCTTCAGAGACATCTGCGCCTTCGATAAGCGGTATGATAGGGAGGTCGAAGTGACGGGCGAAGGCATAGTCGCGGCTGTCGTGGGCAGGCACGGCCATGATGGCGCCCGTGCCGTAGCCGGCGAGCACATAGTCGCTGACCCAGACGGGAATCTTCTTGCCCGTAACGGGATTGATGGCATAAGCGCCCGTGAAGACACCTGACACTTTTTTATCTATCATGCGCTCGCGCTCGGTCTTGTGCTTGATGCTGTCGAGGTAGGCGTTGACTTCCTCGCGGCGCTCGGGCGTCGTTATCTTCTCGACATAGGCGCTCTCGGGTGCGAGCACCATGAATGTCACGCCGAAGATTGTGTCGGCGCGGGTGGTGAATATCTCGAGCTCGAGGTCGCTGTTGTCGACCTTGAATATCATCTCGGCGCCCTCTGAGCGACCGATCCAGTTGCGCTGGGTCTCTTTGAGCGAGTCGGTCCAGTCGAGTCTCTCGAGGCTGTCGAGCAGACGGCCGGCATAGGCCGACACGCGCAGACACCACTGATACATCAGCTTCTGCTCGACGGGATAGCCACCACGAATCGACACACCCTCGCTGACTTCGTCGTTGGCGAGAACGGTGCCGAGCTTCGGACACCAGTTGACCATCGTGTTGCCGAGATAGGCGATGCGGTAGTTCATCAGCGTGTCGCTCTTCTCTTTGGCACTCATGCCCTTCCAGCGCTCGGCTGTGAATTCGAACTCTTTCGTCGAGGCGGCGTTGATGCCTTCGGTGCCTTTTTCCTCGAAGTGCTTTATGAGTTTCGAGATGGGCATAGCCTTGTCGGCGTCCTTATCATAATATGAGTTGAACATTTTTATAAATGCCCACTGTGTCCATTTGTAATACTCGGGGTCGCAGGTCTTGATCTCGCGGTCCCAGTCATAGCAGAAACCTATTTTGTCGAGCTGGCTGCGATAGCGGGCGATGTTCTGCATCGTCGTCACCTCGGGATGCTGACCCGTCTGTATGGCATACTGCTCGGCGGGAAGACCGTAGGCGTCGTAGCCCATCGGGTGAAGCACGTTGAAGCCCTGCAGACGTTTGTAGCGCGAGTAGATATCGCTGGCGATATAGCCCAGCGGGTGGCCTACATGAAGACCGGCTCCCGACGGATAGGGGAACATGTCGAGCACATAGAATTTCTTGCGGTTCTTGTCTATCTCGGCGTGATAGACTTTGTTCTCACGCCAATAGTTCTGCCAGCGGCTCTCTATTTCTCTATGATTGTATTCCATATATATTATAGTTCTTTTTGTTTCGTGGATTATTATGAAAGTTCGAGCATGCGCTCAATCGGGCGGCGCGCCTTTTCGGCTATGGCCGGGTCGATGTTGATTTCGGGTGTCTCGTCGCGCAGGCAGTCGCGCAGCTTCTCGAGGGTGTTGAGCTTCATGTAGCCGCACTCGTTGCAGGCGCAACCTGCCTCGTCGGGCGGAGCGGGTATAAAGGTCTTGCCGGGGCAGCGTTTGCGCAGCTCGTGGATGATGCCGCTCTCTGTCGCTACGATGAAGGTCTTCTCGTCGCTGTCTACCGCATATTTGATGAGCGCCGCGGTCGAGCCTACCTTGTCGGCAAGCATTACAAGGCTCTTCTTGCATTCGGGATGGGCGAGCACCTTGGCTCCGGGATATTCCTCTTTGAGTTTGAGCAGACGCTCTACCGAGAATTTCTCGTGGACGTGGCAGGCACCGTCCCAGAGCACCATCTTGCGGCCTGTCACCGAATTTATATAATTGCCCAAATTGCGGTCGGGGCCGAAGATGATCTTCTCGTCCTTGGCAAAAGTCTCGACTATCTTCTGTGCGTTGCTCGAAGTCACCAATACATCGGTCAGGGCCTTCACTCCTACCGAGGTGTTGACATACGAGACGACCTTGTGGTCGGGATAGCGGGCAATGAACTTCTCAAAATCGGCGGCATCGCAGCTGTCGGCAAGCGAGCAGCCGGCCTCGGCATCGGGTACGAGCACCTTCTTGTCTGGACAGAGAATCTTCGCCGTCTCGCCCATGAAGTGTACGCCGCAGAGCACGATGATATCGACGTCTTTCAGCGTGGCCGCATACTGGGCCAAGGCGAGTGAATCGCCGATGTGGTCTGCTATGTCCTGTATCTGTCTCTTATACACATCTGACGCTGCCGACGATATGCAGTGTGT
>CALZQD010000029.1 GCA_945828175.1 uncultured Bacteroidales bacterium
GAGGGTAGAGTTGAGCAGCAGCACGCCCTGACTCGCCCAGCGCTCGAGGTTGCCGTCCGCCGGCATCGGTTTGCCCAGGTCACTCTCGATCTCCTTGAAGATATTGATGAGCGACGGCGGCATCGCAACGCCCGGCGACACCGAGAAACAGAGGCCATTGGCCTGACCGGGGCCATGATAAGGGTCCTGACCGAGGATGACGACCTTGACCTTGTCGAAAGGACAGGCGTCGAAGGCCGCAAAAATCTTCGAGGCCGGCGGGTAGACCGTCGCCGTGCGGTAACGCTCACGCACGAAGTCGGTCAGCGACTCGAAATAAGGCATATTCCATTGATCGGCGAGTGCTTCACGCCATGTAGGGTCTATTCTGACGTTCATTCTTAGGCTATTGATTTTCTTTTTGCAAATCTACGAAAAAAAGCATAAATTTGCAGCCGAATGACAGTTTAAAGGCTGTTAAAACGCTGCACCCATAGTTCAATGGATAGAATTACGGATTCCGGTTCCGTCGATTGGGGTTCGACTCCCCATGGGTGTACTACTTGCTGTGTATCAGATATTTATCTACAGCTAAAGACATATATTCATGAAAAAATTCATCACTTTTATGGTCGGCCTGCTTGTCGCAGGCGTTTCTGCTGACGCGCGTTTCTCTGACTATCGCGGTGTCTGGGCGTCAGACAGTGCCGAGGCCGTGATAACCGATTCGGTATGTATATTTTACGCTCACATAGATTCTACAATGCAGGCCACGCTCGAGGTGCCGTCGTCAGAAATACTTCACAAGACGGTTTTCGCTCCCGGCGGGCTGGTGTCTTTTCCCGAGGACGTCAGACCGCTTGACATCGTGCGTTCAAAGAACAGAATTGTCATTGACGGACAGACTCTTGTCAAGGTCGAGGATATTGAAACGACAACTCCCTACGAGATGAAAGAATGCAGGTCGAAGTATGATGTAGGCGACTGCCTGCAGCAGTGGCGTCTCGGCGCCGCATTCGGCACAGACACCGGCGTTGTCTACTGCGAGGTCAACACCAACCGCCACATGGCAGTCTATATGGTCAATCCGACGATGACATATATCAGGTCGGCGGCGACGCGCAATAACAACAACGGAACGCTTTTCTTTCAGAATATCAGGATGATGAAGAACAGCAATACGGGAGAATATACAATGGCAATCGAGCCTGACAATCTTGCCGCGACCCGTGACGACCTCGAAATCGACAACTCTCAGTTTCAGCCTGACAAGTGTACTTTCACTCCGGGTGGCGGCATCTACTGGTCGCTTATATCGTTCGGGCCAGATAAAATACTCATCAACGGCTGCGGCGAGACCTATCACGTTGACCGCCCCGTCAGCCCCGACAACTGCTGTGAATGGATCAAATTCGAGCCCTACGGCCGCGAGGATTATTTCTTGCGGTAGTCAATGTCCCCGATTATGTCGGCTGCAGTGCAGTCGACGGGCATTTCTTTTGTGAGAATAAAATGCCACACATAAATGTTGTCGCTGTTGGAATTGATGATTATGGCGTCTTTGTATTCCCAACCTTTCTTAGCCATATAGGCGAAAACATTCATAGGCGATGCGAATGACATCTTTTTGTTTGTCTCGGGGTTGTAGATCCAGCCTCTTGCATCTATTGCTTTGTCGGCGATGCCGAAGTCGACAGTAGCGTTGACGTCGTCTTTCAAAAGATTATATCTTTCGCATTTTACATCACAATAAATTTTCATTTTGGGAGTTTCACACTCTTGAGCATGTGCCATAGCGACACTGGCCAAAAAACATACGATTAGGAATATAAACTTTTTCATGGAAGAGAGATTCAGTTATTAAAAATCGCTATAATATGGTCAGTGCGACACGTTTGCCAAGACCTTCGAAAATTCTGAAAAGCGTGCTGAGCTGTACGTCGGCTTTGCCGTTTTCGATGCGTGAAATATATGTTTTCTTCGTTCCGATACGCTCTGCGAGTTGCGCTTGAGTGAGTCCGGCGCGAAGCCGTTCCTCTTTCAGAGTTTCGGCAAGACAGAATGTTTGAGTCTCTTTGTCGAATTCATCACGCTCAGGTGTCCCCGGCTTTCCGTACTCAACATCAAGCAATTCATCAAGTGTCTGACAATTCATTATGAGGTCCTCTTTATTTCTACCCATGATTTTTCTCTTTAAAATATTCGTTCATTAGTTTTGTTGCCTTTTCAATTTCTTTTGAAGGCGTTTTTTGAGTCTTTTTCTGAAATCCGTTGAACAGAATTACAAGTTCACCCTCGTCAAAGCAACAGAAAACCCTGAATATGTTGCCGGCAAATTCGATTCGGATTTCATAAAGCCCTTTTACGTCGCTGATTGCTTTGAATATAGACACTGGGAGTCTATCTATGGTCGATATCCAAACCAACACCTGCGAAATCTTTTTTCGAACTTGAGGCGTCTGAGCTTTGTAAAACTCAAGGAAGTATTGCTTGTAAAATTTTACAGTTCTATGTGCCATGATTATAGGATTCCAACCACAAAGTTAACTAAAAAGTTTACACTGCTGAATAATTTTTTAGTTTTTATTTGATTTGTTTGTTAGCCGAACATGGCGCGGAAGGCTTCTTCGACTTTTGCGACTTCGTGGATGTTGATTCTGAAGCGGGCTGTGTCGACGCCCTTGAGGTTATTGCGTGGCACGAGAATGTCGGTCATACCGAGTTTTTCGGCTTCGACGATGCGCTGTTCGAGGCGGGTGACGGGCCGTATCTCGCCTGAGAGGCCGACTTCGCCCGTCATGCAGAAGCCCTTGGGGATGGCCATGTCGACGTTGCTCGACAGGATGGCGGCGATGACGCCGAGGTCGAGGGCGGGGTCGCTGACCTTGAGTCCGCCGGCGATGTTGAGGAAGACGTCTTTCTGGGCCAGTTTGAAGCCGACACGTTTCTCAAGAACAGCGAGGAGCATATTCATGCGCTTGGCGTCGAAGCCCGTGACTGAGCGCTGCGGTGTGCCGTAGGCGGCTGTGCTGACAAGGGCCTGGACTTCGATGAGGAATGGACGCGCGCCGTCGACGGTGACACCGATGGCGACACCCGAGAGTTGTTCGGCGGGGTGGGATAGCAGCAGTTCGGACGGGTTGGCGACTTCACGGAGGCCGCGGCGGCACATTTCGTAGATGCCTAACTCAGAGGTGCTGCCGAAGCGGTTTTTGATGGCGCGCAGAAGGCGGTACATATACTGGCTGTCGCCTTCGAACTGGAGGACGGCGTCGACGATGTGCTCGAGGACTTTCGGGCCGGCGAGGGTGCCTTCTTTGTTGATGTGGCCGATGAGTATGACGGGCACATTCGACTCTTTGGCGTATTTGAGGAGCCGGGCGGCGCATTCTCTGACCTGGCTGACGCTGGAAGCGTCCGACTCGATGTCCTCGGTGGAGATGGTCTGTATCGAGTCGATGACGATGATGCCGGGATTGAGTTCGTCGATGTGGGTGAAGATGGTTTCGAGCGATGTCTCGCAGACGATGAAGCAGTTGTCGCTGCCTCGGCCGATGCGGTCGGCTCGCAGTTTGAGCTGGGTGGCGCTTTCTTCGCCCGAGACGTAGAGTATGGTCTTGGATTTGATAGACAGGAGATTCTGGAGGACGAGGGTCGATTTGCCGATGCCGGGCTCACCGCCGATGAGGATGATTGAGCCCGGGACAAGGCCGCCGCCGAGAACGCGGTTGAGCTCTTCGCTGGGGAGGTGGATGCGCGGGTCGTCGGAGGCGACGATGCTGTTGATGGTCTGGGCGACGCTGCGTCCGGCTTTTGAAGGCGAGAGGGTCTTCGACGGCCCGGCGGCGACTTTCTCTTCGACCATGGTGTTCCACTCGCCGCAGGAGGGGCAGCGGCCGGCCCACTTGGGCGAGTCGGCGCCGCATGACGAGCAGAACCAAAGTGATTTATATTTTGTCTTTGCCATAAGGTTGTGGCTGTTTAGTTTCGTGACTTAATCTGACGGCTGCGGAACTCCGAGAGGGTGATGGCCGTGGCTGTGGCGACGTTGAGCGACTCTGACGTGGGACGTCCGGGCGGGAATGAGGGTATCAGCAACCGCCGGTCGACCATAGAGGCGATGGCATCGCTGATGCCGCGGCCTTCGTTGCCCATTACGATGACGCCGGTGGCGCCGAGGGCTGTGTCGTAGATGTTTTCGCCGTCGAGGAAGGTGCCGTAGACTGCCGCCGGGGCTATGGCTGAAATCATGGCGGCGAGGTCGCCGTAATGGACACGGACGCGGGCGATTGCGCCCATGGTGGCCTGGACGGTCTTGGGATTCCAAAGGTCGGCGCTGTCGTCGGAGGCGATTATCGTGGTGACGCCGAACCAGTCGCAGGCGCGGATGATGGTGCCGAGGTTGCCGGGGTCCTGGACGCGGTCGAGGGCGACGACGAGCTGCGAGGCTGCGGCGCGGGCGTCGAGGGCGGCATCGGGGATGCGGTAGACGGCGATGACTTCGGGCGGCGTCTTGAGCGAGGAGATGCGGCCGAGCTCGGTGCGCGGAGCCTGAATCACATTGTCGCGACCGACGGCATTGACGACGGCCGCGTTGGCCTCAATCCATGAGGCCGTGGCCAGTAGCGCCTCGCAGCTGAAGGCGGCGACGGTGTCGGCGACGCATTTCGAGCCTTCGGCTACGAAGAGGCCGTATTCGCGGCGGTATTTGGCCTCGGCGAGCGAGCGGATTTTTTTTCGGAGTGAGTTGGTCAGTTCCATGGCGTGAGAGCTCTTAGAATTTATAGCCGGCTTCTTCGGCGAGGGCGCGGTCTTCGTCAGTAGTAGATCCGATTGTCGTCAGCAGGTCGCCGACGATGGCGCCGTTGATGCCGATGCGCAGAGCCTCGAGTTGGGTAGCGCGGCTGAGACGTGCGCGGCCTCCGGCGAAACGCAGCTGCGTCCCGGGGTGGATGAAGCGGAAGAGGGCGACGGTGTCGAGAATCTCGTCGTCGATGATGGGCGCTGTGCCTTCGAGCGGGGTGCCGGGGATGGGGTTGAGGATGTTGATGGGAATCGATACGGGACGGGCGCGGCGCAGCGTCAGGGCAAATTCGACGCGCTGGCGGCGGCTCTCGCCCATGCCGATGATGCCGCCCGAGCAGACGTCGAGGCCCTCGGCGTGGGCTGCTTCGATTGTGGCGAGCTTGTCGTCGATGGTATGGGTGGTGCAGAGGGTAGCGAAGTGCGACGGCGCAGTCTCGAGGTTGCAATGGTAGCGCTTGATGCCGGCCTCTTTGAGGCGGTGCATGGCTTCGCGGTCGACCAGACCGAGCGAGGCACAGGCGAGGATGCGGCCGTCGGCAACGATGTCGGCGATCATGTCGCAGACGCCGTCGAGGCTCTTGCCGGTGACGGCGCGGCCGCTGGTGACGATAGAGAAGCGCTTTACGCCGCGGGCGATGTTGTGGCGTGCGGCTGTCATGCAGTCGTCGCGGCTGATGAGGCCGTAGGTCTCGCAGTTGGTATTGAAATGGGCCGACTGGGCGCACCACTTGCAGTTTTCGGAGCAGCGGCCCGAGCGGGCGTTGACGATAGAGCAGGAATCGAAGTCGCGGCTTGAGAAAGCGGCCGTAATCTCGGCGGCTGCGTCGCGGAGGGCCTTGCTGTCGCCGCACTCGGCGAGGGCGTAGGCTTCGTCGTCGGTGAGCTGTCCGTCGGCGAGAACTTTTTGCTTTAATTTTTCAATCATAGCTGATTACCTTTTCGCAAAATCGGTTAGTGTTGATAGAGATAGCGCTTGATTGAGCGCTTGGGGGTCTTCTCGAATTCCTCGTGGAAGATGCGGAAGCGGGCGATGCGGCTGTATGCGGGCAGTTCGTTGTTGAGCTGATTGATATTCTGCTGCATTATGTCGTTGATTTCGGCGTCGGTCATGCCCTGTTTGCGGGCGTTCTCGAAGTCGGGATAGATGAGGGCGACAATCTTGTGGTCTTCGTCGACGGCGAGCGACTCGCTGACATAGGGCATATTGTTGAGCTTCTGCTCGATTTCCTCGGGGTAGATGTTCTGACCCGACGGGCCGAGAATCATGTTTTTGTCGCGTCCGCGGATATAGATGAAGCCGTCGGAGTCGACATTGCATATGTCGCCGGTGTTGAACCATTTGCCGTCGAAAGCGGCGCGGGTGGCCTCCTCGTTCTTGTAATAGCCCGAGGTGACGTTGTCGCCTCTGACCCAAAGGACGCCGGGGGTGACGGCCGGATCGTCAGATTTGACCTTTACTTCCATGCGGTCGACGACCTTGCCACACGAGCCGGGACGCTGTATGTCCCAGGGCGCGTAGGCTATGAGGGGGCCGCACTCGGTCATTCCGTAGCCTACGGTGAAGGGGAATTTTATCTTGCGCAGAAAAGTCTCGACGTCTTTCGACACGCCTGCGCCGCCGATAATCATCTGCTGCAGGTTGCCGCCGAAGATTTCATAGAGGCGTTCTTTGACTTTGCCGAGGAGATGGTCGTCGATGAATGGAACGTGGAGCAGCAGCTTCATCAGCGGCTTGTCGAGAAGCGGGAACACCTTGTTCTTGATGATCTTCTCGATGATGAGCGGCACGGTGACAATCATCTTGGGCTTGACGCGGGCGAAGGCTTCTATGATGACTTTGGGCGAGGGTGTGCGGGTGAGGAAGTAGATGTGGCATCCTTTGACGAAGGGGTGAAGCATCTCGACCATAAGACCGTACATGTGTGCGAGGGGCAGCATGCAGACGACACCGTCGCCGGGTTTGAGGAAGGTGAGGCCGTCGATGCAGAACTGTATGTTCGACCAGAGGTTGCGGTAGGTGAGCATGACGCCTTTCGAGAAGCCTGTCGAGCCTGAGGTGTAGTTTATAAGTGCGACGGTGTCAGGCGACGGTTTCTCATATCTGATGTCGGCGGCGGTGAAGCGCTCGGGATAATGTTCGCCGAAGAGGCGGTTGAGGTTGTTGCGCACCTCGGTGAGCTTTTTCTCGCGCGACATCAGCAGCGAGTAGTCGTTGAGCAGCAGTGCTCCGTGGATGCCTGTCATGGCGTCGGGGTCGAGGTTTTCCCATGTCGAGGCGTCGGTTAACAGCAGTTTCGACTCGCTGTGGTTGACGAGATGGTGGATGTTGTCGGCCTTGAAGTCGTGGAGAATGGGTACGGCCACGGCTCCGTATGTCAGTGCGGCAATGGCTGCTACGGCCCATTGAGCCGAGTTCTTGCCGCAGAGTGCAATCTTGTCGCCGCGTTTGATTCCGGCGCCTTCAAAGAGGAGATGGAGTTTGGCAACTTTGCGTGCAACAGCCTTATATTGAATAGAAACGCCGTCGAAGTCGGTGAGAGCCAGCTCTTCCCAGTTGTTTTTGATTGATTCGGCGATATATGATATCAGATTGTCTTGATTAGTCATTGTCTTTGAGGATTAAATCGTTGAGATATCATTATAACCTGATGCGATTTTGTTTTGTTTATAAACATCGCCCGGATAATAACATACAAAGCTACTAAAATAATCGTTAGCAACCGTCAAAAACCGGCGAAATGTGACAGGGAAGGGTTAGGGAAGGGTTAACGTATGATGATTTTACAGGTCTCTACCGCACGGCCGTTCTCGGTCAGTGTAAAAAGGTAGATGCCTGAGGCGAGACCTTCGGTCGGTATCGAGATACGGTCATCGCCGGATCTGACGGGCTGTCTGAAAACCTGCATACCGCTCTGAGACGTGACGGTCACTGTGCGCTGACCGTCACCGCCGGCCGGCAGGGTCATCTCGACGGTTTCGCCACGTGTGGCCGGATTGGATCTGACTGAGACGCGGTTTTCGTCGCGGATGATTTTTGCTACTGACGAGTTTCGGTCAAGACGATAGAATCTGACGGTATGGACATATTCGTTTTTATCGTTATACCAGTTGAAGTCGGCCTGGGCGAGGATGCTGTTGTCAGACTTGAAAAATTCGATGCTTGCGTTGCCGTAACAGTTATCGGGAATCGGGAACGAGTAGAGAGTCCTGCCGTCTTCGGTGACAACTTCGAGTCCGTTATACCGGACGCCGTAGTGAGTGCTGCGGTAGTCTTCATTGCCGTCTCCGTCACGGTCAGACGGAGTGATGCCGAAGAGAAATTCTTCGGGTGTCTTGCTCCCGTCGGGAAAAGAGATGCCTCCTATGACTGAATCAGCGACTCGGTCTTCGGCAAGAGAAGCCTTGTATCTGACATACTCGAATTTTTCGTCGTCGTTGAAGAATGTCTGAGAGAAGGGCAGATAGACGCCACCGTTCCAGTGGTTCATGGCCGAGACGTCACTGCATCTCGGTGTGCAGAAATTGCTGACGGCGACATCATACCACGTTATTTTGTCCCATCCGCTCTCGAAAACAGGTATCTGTGTGGTATAAGTGTAGGCATAGCCCGTGTTGTCGGCGGCGTCAAGATATGTCTCGACTTTCGTGAGATACTGCCGGCAGCCGTATATGCCTGCATCCTCGGTCACGGGCAGCGCGATATAGACGGTGGTGCCGTCGACGCGGCATCCGGCGGCGAGAAGTTCGAGTGTGATTGTCGGGTCGAGGTATTTGTTTTCATCATAGATGTGCTTTATGAAGGCGGTCTTGCGGGCGTCCATGTCGGCGACAGCGGGAATACCGGTGAGGTATGAGCGTTGCTCGGTGATTACGCGTGTCTTTGCAGTGGTGCGCGACGAAGATCTTTTCTCGGTCACCGTATAAGGATGCAGAATCTCGAAGTTGAACTTTTTCAGAGGTTTGAGGTCGAAATCGAAGATCTCGGCCTGATAGTTTGTCGAGCCGTCGGAGTAGCCGTATTCGTCAGAGGAAAAGTATATCGCGGCCTCTCCGTTTTTCATATATTGTCCGGGAATGAAACGTGTGTGCGCTCCGTCCATTTCTTTTACAAGGGTCTGGGCTTCGGCAAACAGAGGAGAAAGCCCGAGCGTCATGCAGCAAATAAAGACAAAATTTTTCATAATTATGGATGACAGTGTAAGATGTTTTATGTGGCAAAGATATATAATTTTTACACGCGCGTTATACTTTCAGACCTTATTATTTACGCGCCTGCAAGGCGTAAATGTATTTTTTGATAATCTGATAACCTTTTACTTGAATTAATATATCATATAATAAATAATTCTATTATATTTGCAATATTAAAAGATATATTGATTATGACAAAGAACACAATGGGGACTAAGCTGCCCAAGAAACTGGAACAGAAGATGGCTCTTATGGGTGAGCAGATTAAGTTCGCCCGATTGCGTCGCAATCTTTCGATCGCGCAGGTCGCTGAACGGGCTACCTGTTCGCCTCTCACAGTGAACCGCATTGAGAAAGGTTCGCCTACGGTCTCAATAGGCATCTATGCGCGTGTTCTTTATGCTCTGCAACTTGATGATGATCTTCTTTTGATAGCTAAAGAAGATACTCTCGGACGCAACTTGCAAGATTTAAGTCTGAAACATCGCCAACGGGCAACTAAAAAGGAATAAGCCATGAAGAAACTATTTGTATATGCCGACTTTGACTGGCTGGAAACGCCTCAGCTGATTGGCGAGCTTTCTTGCGACTCGGTGCGCGGCAGCGAGACATACGGCTTTTCGTATGATAAAGAATGGCTTGCCAAATATGGCGATGTTTTTCTCAGTGAGGATTTACAGACCTATACCGGAATCCAATACACTCGACCGGAGCGCGACATATTCGCGTGTTTCTCAGATGCTCTCCCCGACAGGTGGGGACGCACTCTGTTAAATAGGCGGGAGCAGATTGCCGCCACTGATGAGAAAAGGGCCGTGCGCCGATTGACTTCATTTGATTATCTGATGGGTATTGACGACGCTTCGCGTATGGGCGGTTTCCGGTTTGCGGAAACTCCCGGAGGAAAGTTCATCAACTGCGATGAAAGCCTTCGTGTGCCGCCATTGGCTAATGTAAGAGAACTGATGCGGGCCGCTCATGAGATTGAGCTTAGCGAGGAAAAGCATCTATTGCCGTCGAAGAAATGGCTTGCTCAACTGTTGCATCCGGGAACGTCCCTCGGCGGTGCGCGCCCGAAAGCATCTGTTATTGATGAGAACGGCAGTCTGACGGTTGCCAAGTTCCCTTCGCGTAAAGATGATTATGACATTGCCCAATGGGAACATTTCTGTCATGTGATGGGGCGCAAAGCCGGACTGAATGTTGCCGAGACACGTATAATCGACGGCGGAGGCTATCATATACTTCTTTCAAAACGCTTCGACAGAAACAGCGACGGCAGACGGATACATTTTGCGTCTGCATTGACTTTGCTCGGGCTTACGGACGGCGACAACGCTTCAACGGGTTATGGCTATACTGACATTGTCGATTTCATAATTCAGCACGGAAGCAATGTCGAAAAAAACTTAGAGGAACTATATCGCCGCGTGGCATTCTATATCATTG
>CALZQD010000030.1 GCA_945828175.1 uncultured Bacteroidales bacterium
CAAGTCGTAAAATATGTACCAAATCCAAAGTGCATTATTAGCACCCATTTTGACCTATACGCCAATATTTATTATGAAACAGGCTCTAAGGGGCGCCCGACTCTCGATTGAGCGGGCGCCCGTCTGCTAATATTACATCTTAAGATTAAATAAAGGCCGAATTTAGAAGAGCCATGCGGCTGTGATAGTCCAGTATTTGTTCTTGCCGTCGATTTTCTCGCCCTGATAGCTCGACATTGTCTCGACTGCCTTTGTCATGCCGAGGCCGTAGCTTGCGCCGACCTGCAGGTGGGTGAAGAGCTGGAGGCCGAGGCCGAAGTTCCAGGCGATATCGGTTTTCTTATTGCTGAAAGCCTCAGAAATAGCGCGTTTCGAGGTCAGGAAAGCAAAGCTGGGACCGGTGAAAACGTAGGGGGTGACAATTTTGCCAACGACGGGGAGGCCGATTTTCCACTTGAAGTTGATGGGGATCTCGATGTAGTCGCTGTTTGACTTCACGCCGTCTTCGGTCTTGAAATTGATGTCTTTGACGCGGCGGACATACATCACCGATGCGTCGAAGGCAAGATTTACAACGGGGATGTTGAATTCAGCCATCAGACCGCCCGTAAAACCTGCGCGGTTGTCAGAATTGAATACGTCCTCGTTGAACTTCAGTGAGTTGACTTCGACACCCAGACGCGGACCGATGCGGAACTGCGCCGACGCTGCTGACGCCGTCATGACGACCATGACGAGGGCAAGCAATACTCGTTTTAATGCTTTCATTGATTTGTAATTTTTATATTAGTTGAAACTTTTTTTTACCTTTCAGCCACAAAGATAATATTTTCGGCCAATCTGACAAAAAAATCGCAAACATTATCACTCGGCCGCACGTCTATATATGTATAAAGACGAAAAACAACATCGTTTAACAACAAACATATCTCTCAAATCATGAACGCAAAAAGCAACACGCTGACAACCGTCATCTTTTTCATCGCAGGCATACTGCTCATAATCTTCAACGAGCGTATCAACCTATTAGCCTGGGTATCGATACTCATAGGCGTCACATTCATCATACCGAGCGCCTACAGCCTCTATGTAAGCCTCACGGCCAAAGGCGACAGCACGACCAAGACACAGCTGAGCATCATGTCGGTCGCAGGCCTTGTGCTGGGTCTCTGCATGTGTATCTTCCCTAACGTCTTCGCCGGCATCTTCGTCTACCTCTTCGCGGCACTGCTGATAATCGGAGGCATCTACCACATACTCATCATCAGCTATATGAGCCGCCCGCTCGTGCTGCCCGGTTACCTCTATATCATACCGGCGCTGATGATCCTGTCGGGCGTCATCATCCTTTTCACGAGCCTTCGCGAAATCAATTCGGCCGTGGTGCTCATCACCGGCATCGCCCTTGTGCTTTCGGCCATCAACACGATGCTCGAATACCGCAGCCGCCGCGCCCTGCTCAAAAGCTCGGGCCGGCAATAAAATTTGAGCAAGTTTTTATTGACACTGAAAAATATTTTGAAAATAATTTGTATCTTTGCGCGCAATAAAATCTAAACATAATATTTATGTCTTTTATTGCAGATCGAGTAAAGATGGACGGCCTTACCTTCGACGACGTCCTTTTGATTCCGGCTTATTCGGAAGTCCTTCCCCGCAGTGTCAATCTTAAAACGCGCTTTTCGCGCAATATCACCCTCAACGTGCCCCTGGTTTCAGCAGCCATGGATACGGTGACAGAGGCCAGCATGGCTATCGCCATCGCCCGCGAAGGCGGTATCGGTGTCATCCACAAGAACATGAGCATCGCCGAGCAGGCGCGTCAGGTCCACGCCGTCAAGCGTGCCGAGAACGGCATGATCTATGACCCGGTGACCATCAAGCGCGGCTCGACCGTCAGAGATGCCCTCGCCATGATGGAAGAATACCACATCGGCGGCATACCCGTCGTCGACGACAACAAGATGCTCGTCGGCATCGTCACCAACCGCGACCTCCGTTTCGAGCGCGACCCCGAGCGCAAGATCGACGAGGTGATGACATCAGAGAACCTCGTCACCACAAGCCAGTCGACCAATCTCGAGGAAGCTGCCGAAATACTCCAGAACCACAAGATCGAGAAGCTGCCAGTCGTCGACAACAACGGTCGCCTCATCGGTCTTGTCACATATAAAGACATCACCAAGGCCAAAGACAAACCCAACGCCTGCAAGGACTCGCTCGGCCGTCTTCGCGTAGCCGCCGGCATCGGCGTCACCAACGATTCGCTCGAGCGCGCCGCAGCCCTCGTCGAGGCAGGCGTCGACGCCATCGTCATCGACACGGCCCACGGCCACTCGAAAGGCGTCGTCGAAGTGCTCCGCAAGGTCAAGGAGGCATACCCCCAGATCGACGTCGTCGTCGGCAACATCGCCACAGGCGACGCAGCGCGCTATCTCGTCGAGAACGGCGCCGACGGCGTCAAGGTAGGCATCGGCCCGGGCTCGATCTGCACGACCCGCATCATCGCCGGTGTGGGCGTACCCCAGCTCTCGGCCGTCTACGACGTAGCCAAGGCACTCGAAGACACCGACGTGCCCCTCATCGCCGACGGCGGCATACGCTACTCGGGCGATATCGTCAAGGCTCTCGCAGCAGGCGCCCACTCGGTAATGCTCGGCGGCATGCTCGCCGGCGTCGAGGAGTCGCCCGGCGACACCATCATCTTCAACGGCCGTAAATATAAGTCATACCGCGGCATGGGCTCGCTCGAGGCCATGGAGAAAGGCTCGAAAGACCGCTACTTCCAGGGCGGTGTCACCGACGCCAAGAAACTCGTGCCCGAAGGCATCGCCGCCCGCGTGCCCTACAAGGGCTTGCTCTATGAGTCGGTCTATCAGATGCTCGGCGGTCTGCGCGCCGGCATGGGCTACTGCGGCGCTCACGACATCGAGTCGCTCCACCACGCCAAATTCACCCGCATCACCAACGCCGGTGTGGCCGAAAGCCATCCCCACGACGTCGCCATCACAAGCGAGGCTCCCAACTACAGCACATCGCAGCATTGATTGCAAAAATACACTCATTCGCGCACGGCAGGCAAAAACCGCGGCCGTGCGCGGATTTTTTATGCCACGAAAAACAATAAATCAATGTGCGCAGCGTTAATTATAACGTATATTTGTAAAAACTCTAATCCACAATGAAGAAATACATTTTTAGTACTGTTGCCATCGTCGCCGCCGGACTCTCGGTTTATGCCGCTGCAGCCGCCGCAGACGACCCGGTGCTGATGACTGTCAACAACCACGACATCAGACTCAGCGAGTTTGAGTACCTTTATAATAAGAACAACTCACAGCAGCTGACCAAGCAGCCGATTGATGAATATATCGGCATGTTTGTCGACTACAAGCTGAAGGTCGCCGACGCCGAGGCCGCCGGCATCGACACGACAGCCGCATTTCTCACAGAATACAACCAGTTCCGCAACGACCTGGCAGCTCCGCTGCTCAAAGACAAGGCCGTCGAAGACTCGCTGCTTCATCAGGCCTACAGCCACTATGGCGAGGAAATCGACGTCAGCCACATCATGTTCTTCACCGACGACACATCGAAGGAAGCCGACGACGAATACCGCAACCGCGCCGAAGCCGTGCGCGACTCGATTCTTGCCGGCCAGATAACTTTCGAGGAGGCAGCAGCACGCCACTCAGTCGACCGCGGCACACGAAACCGCGGCGGCCACATGGGCTGGATTGCCGCAGGCAGAGTGCCCTGGGGCTTTGAGGAAGTTGCCTACGAGACCCCCGTCGGCGCACTGTCGCACGCAGCCAACTCGGGCCAGTTCTACCACATCATCAAGGTCAACGCCCGTCGTCCGGCACGAGGCGAAGTCAAGGCGCGCCACATAATCCGCCTCACGCAGGGAGCTTCGGAGGAGGAGACCGCCCGTCAGAAGGAAGTCATCGACTCATTATATAACGCCATCATGGCCGGCGACGATTTCGCCGTCGTAGCCAAGGAATACTCTCAGGACGGCACCGCAGCCAAAGGCGGTGACCTCGGCTGGTTTGGCGCCGGCATGATGATTGCCGAATTCGACAGCGTCGCCTTCAACACCCCGAAAGGCGAAATCTCGAAGCCGTTCAAAACAGCATTCGGCTGGCACATCGTTCAGCCTACCGACCGCCGTCAGACACCGAGCTACGACGAGCTGCTTCCCAAGCTCAAAGAGAGCATGGCGAGCGACAACCGCGGCACCCTCGCCGCCCGCAGCTCGCTGCGCCGCTTCATCAAGCAATATAACTCTCACCTCATCGACGAGAACCTCGACAAAATCGAGGGCATGATCGCCGCCAATCCCGAAGGCCTTGACTCGACGATGCGCGCCACGCTCGCCGTCACCGACATCGACGTAGCCGAAGTCAACGGCAAGCCCGTCAAACTGAGCGAGGTAATGGCCGAGCTGCCCGTCTCTGTCGCCCTTAACGCCAAGAACGGCCGCCAGCTCATCAGCTCGACGGCAACAGACATGCTTGAGAAACGCACCCTCGAATGTGCCGCCGAAGACCTCGCGCTGACCGACACCGACTACCGCAACCTGCTCAACGAATACCGCGACGGCATACTGCTCTTCGAAATCTCGAACCGCAACGTCTGGGACAAGGCCAACAAAGACAAGGAAGGCCTCGAGAAGTTCTTCAAGAAGAACATCAAGAATTATGCCTGGGACAAGCCCCGCTTCAAAGGCTACATCATCTTCACGACCAACGACTCGCTGCTCAACGCCGCCTATAACTACGCCGATTCGCTGGAGACAATCGACCCTGCCGTCTTCGCCCGCGACATGCGCGCCAAATTCGGCCGCGACCTGAGAGTCGAACGCGTGATAGCCGCCGAGGGTGACAACCCCATCACCGACTACCTCGCCTTCGGCGCCGAGAAGCCCGTCAACGAGAAGACCCACTGGACTCACTACCGCGCCTTCCGCGGCGAGATGCTCGACGCTCCGCGTGAGGTCGCCGACGTCCGTGGCAAAGTGACGGCCGACTACCAGCAGTATCTCGAAAAAGAATGGCTCAAACGCCTCCACAAGAAATATAAAGTCAAAATCAACAAGAAAGTGCTCGACAGCATTTCAAAATGACAAAACGACATCTTATACCGGCGCTTTTCGGCGCTGCCGTCATCGCGCTCGGACTGCCATCGTGCAGTTCGGGCGTTGACGCTTCTCAAAGCGACGTGCTCGTCAGGCTCGGCAACGCGACCCTGACGCGCGACGAGCTGTGCCGCGACCTGCCCCGCGGCCTCTCGGAGCAGGACAGTCTGAAATATTCGCGAGCCTACATAGCCTCGTGGATTGAAAACCGGCTTATCACCGACGTCGCGGCCGACGAAATCGACACCAAGGAAATCGACCGTCTGACCGAAGACTACCGCCGCCAGCTCATAGCTCTCGAATACCGGCGCCTGATGTATGAGACCCACGCTGGCAACGAGCCCGTCGAAGACTCGCTCCGGGCCTACTATAACAGCCACAACCGCGAGTTTATACTCGAGCGCCCGCTCGTCAGAGGCATATACCTCAAGGTGCCCGACGACGCGCCCAACCTTGGCGTCATCAAGCGCCTCTACCGCTCGAGCCGGCGCGACGACATCGACCGCCTCGAAAAAGAGGTGCTGACATCGGCGATACACTACGACTACTTCCGCGACAAATGGGTCGACTGGGAGCAGATCGAGTCGCACATCCCCTATGACTTCGGCGCCTCGGGCGACAAATTCCTCAGCGGCCGCACCCACTTCGAGACATCGGCCGGCGGCTTCACTTACCTGCTCGAAATCAACGACATGCTGCCCGCAGGTGCGATAATGCCCTTCGAGAACGCGCGACAGATGATTACCGACCGCCTCAACGCCAACCGCCGCCGCGAATACGACGAGCGACTGCGCCGCGACCTCTACGACGAAGCGCTGAAATCGGGTAAGCTCGAAATCTTTGTCGATAACGTTAAAAATGTGTAACAGACAGCCGTTAAAACGCCACTCGCGGCTTTGATTGCCACAATTTAGTTTATCTTTGCAAGATAATCAAGACTTTCTTTATGAAACTGATAAGAACCATCACTATGCTTACGGGCCTGTTTGCCGCTCTCGGCGCAGGCGCACAGAACAATATCGCAGAAGAAGTCGCCTGGGTCATAGGCGACGAACCCATCTATAAATCAGAAATCGAACGCGCCTATCAGGACATGCAGCAGGACCGCGTGCCCATCAACGGCGACCCCTACTGCGTCATTCCCGAGCAGCTCGCCATCGAGCGCCTCTTCCTCAACCAGGCCGACATCGACACCATCGAGGTGCAGGAGGCCATGATACAACAGCAGACCGACGCCCAGATGAACTATCTGATCGCCAACCTCGGTTCGCGCGAGAAGGTCGAGCAGTATTTCAGAAAGCCCTTCCCCGAAATCCGCGACTACTATGCGACCAACATGCGCAACCGCTACCGTATCAGCCAGGTGCGCAACAACCTCACCAAGAACCTCAAGGTGACGCCTGCCGACGTGCGCCGCTACTTCGACCGCCTGCCGGCCGACAGCATCCCGTCGGTGCCCCTGCAGGTCGAGGTGCAGATAATCACCCTCAACCCCGTGATACCGCGCGAAGAGATTGACAACGTCAAGGCCCGTCTGCGCGACTACGCCGACCGCGTCAACCGCGGAGAGAGCGAGTTCTCGACCCTGGCCATCCTCTACTCCGAGGCACCCGAAGGCATCCGTGGCGGTGAAATCGGCTTCATGGGCCGCGGCCAGCTCGTGCCCGAGTATGCGGCTGTCGCCTTCAACCTCAACGACACCAAGAAGGTATCGAAAATCGTCGAGACCGAATACGGCTTCCACATCATACAGCTCATCGAGAAACGCGGCGACCGCATCAACACCCGCCACATCCTTCTCAAGCCGAAAGTCGCCGAGAAAGACCTCGTGACAGCCATCGAGCGCCTCGACTCGGTCAGAGCCGACATCGTCAACGAGAAACGTTTCACTTTCGAAGAGGCCGCCCGCTACATCTCGCAGGATAAAGATACGCGATTCAGCAACGGCACGATGGTCAACGCCGAGACAGGCACGACACGATTCGAGATGTCGCAGCTTCCCCAGGAAATCGCCAGGGCCGTCGCCACGCTTCAGCCCGGCGAGATTTCAAAGCCCTTCATAATGAAAGACCCCAAGCGCGACCGCGACATCGTGGCCATGGTCAAGCTGACCAACCGCATCGACGCCCATGCCGCCAACCTCGCCGACGACTACCAGCAGATCAAGAACATGTATGAGGAGTCGGCCAAACAGAAGATTGTCGACGACTGGCTCGAGAAGAAAATCGAAGAGACCTATGTCAGAATCGAAGACGGCTGGCGCGGCTGCGACTTCGAGCACAAAGGCTGGGTCAAGTCAAGATAAAACACTAAGAACGATACATTATGTCTGACAACGGCATAAAACCATCAAGCAGCCGGCGAGCCCTCAGACTCGTCGGCTTGTGTACACTGGCACTCGTTGCCGCGCCGATGGTTATACCGACCTTCGGCCGCGAAAAGCGGGGCAACAAGGTCATCATCGCGCCGCGCGTGCCGACGGCCGATCGCGCCTCGGGCAACCGCGTCTTCCTCGAGCACGCCGACGTGCTCACCAAGAGCGACAACGACTCGTTTATGGTGCTCAACGGCAACGTCGAGTTCACCAAAGGCCCGATGTTTATGTACTGCGACAGCGCCCACTACTACCCCGACACCGAGTCGATGGACGCCTTCGGCAACGTCAGGATGGAACAGGGCGACACCCTCTTCGTCTACGCAGACGAGCTCGACTACAACGGCGCCACCGAACTGGCCGTGCTCTATGCCGACCCCGGCAAGAAGGTCAGGCTCATCAACCGCGACGTGATGCTCGAGACCGACGAATTTATCTATGACCTCTACGCCGACCTGGGCTACTACAACGTCGGCGGCGTGCTCACCGACAAGCAGAACCGCCTCTCGTCGCACGAAGGCGAGTATGTGCCGTCGACCAAAGAAGCCAACTTCTATGTCAACGTACACCTCAACTCACGCTCTGAGACCGATACGCTCGACATATACAGCGACACGCTCTACTACAACACCGGTACCCATGTCGCCGAAATCTATTCGCCCAGCGAAATCATCAACGCCCGCGGCACGATATACACCCGCGAAGGCGTCTACGAAACCGACTCAGACATCTGCAACCTATACGACCGCTCGACCGTCGTCACCAACACCAACCAGACTCTGACAGCCGACACGATTTACTACAACCGTCGCGCAGGCTACGGCGAGGCCCGCGGAGGCATGGTGCTGACCGACACGGCCAAGAAAGTCATCATGACAGCCGACTACGGCTATTATAACGAACTTGCCGACAGCTTGTTTGCCACCGGACGAGCGCTTATCAAAGAATACTCCGAGGGCGACACCCTCTATCTCCACGGCCGTTATATCGAGACCTTCGCTCGGCTCGACACCGTCGCATTCGATGCCGACACCGTGGCCGCGACTCCCGCCGGCGAGCGCATCGACACGACCCATATTGCCGTGATATATCCGCGTGTCCGCTTCTACCGCAGCGACCTGCAGGGCATCTGCGACTCGATGAGGATGACCGAGGCCGACTCGACGCTGAGGATGTTTGTCAACCCCGTCGTCTGGAGCGAGAACCGTCAGATTTTCGGCAACATCATCGAGCTGCACTTCAACGACTCGACAGTCGACCGCGCACGTCTGCCCGAATTCGGCTTCACCGCCGAACACATCGAGGACGAATACTACAACCAGATTTCGGGCAAAGAGATGGTCGCTTTCTTCGAGAACAGCGAGCTGCGCCACCTCGACATCAGCGGCAACGTCGAAATTATAATGTATCCCGAAGAATCAGACTCGACCATCAACAAACTCGTTGCGGCGCAGAGTAGCTTCCTGTCGGCCGACTTCAAGGGCAGGTCGACAGAGAAGGTGAAGATGTGGCCCGAGACGACAGGCTCGGCAACGCCGCTGTTCATGGCGCGCAAGAGCATGCTCTATCTGTCGAAATTCAAGTGGTTTGAAGGCATCAGGCCGCTGAGCCCCGACGATGTCTTCATCGTCCCCGACGAGATGGAAGCCATAATGGTCGGCCTCGGCCGCAAACCCGCCGAACCCGAGACGGCCCCGACAAAATTGTCTGACATGTCGGACGAGTCTGACGAGTCAGACTATACTGAAAATGAATAACCTATGCTAAAAACTATATGGGACTAACCGAAATCACTAACACCGAATTCGGAGGCGAACGCCCGCTGTTCGGCTCCAGAAACCTGATTCTAAAGAACGTAACCATACACGCCGGCGAGTCGGCACTCAAAAACTGCGCCAACATCACGGCCGAGAACTGCCGCTTCGAAGGCAAATATCCTTTCTGGCACGTCGACGGCTTCACCGTCAAATACTGCGTCTTCACTCCGGGCGCCCGCGCCGCTCTGTGGTACTCGAAAAACCTCGTCATGAGCGACACCCTCGTCGAGGCTCCGAAGATGTTCCGCGAGATGGACAACCTGCGCCTCGAGCGCGTGAAGATTCCCGATGCCGCCGAAACGCTCTGGCACTGCTCTGACATCACGCTGCGCGACGTCGAAGTCGCCAACGCCGACTACCTCTTCATGCACTGCCGCAACATCGACATCGAACGTTATCGCCAGGACGGCAACTATTCGTTTCAATACTGCACCAACGTCGTGATACGCAATGCCATCATCAATTCTAAGGACGCGTTCTGGAACACCGAAGACGTCACCGTCTATGACAGCGAACTCAACGGCGAGTATCTCGGCTGGCACTCTCACCGCCTCCACCTCGTAAGATGTAAGATCTCAGGCACTCAGCCGCTCTGCTACGCCACTGACCTCGTGCTCGAGGACTGCACATTCGAGCCCGACTGCGACCTCGCTTTCGAGGATTCGTCGGTCAAGGCCACGATACTTTCGCCAGTGACATCGATAAAGAATCCGCGCACCGGCACAATCACACTGCCGTCGGTAGGCGAAATCATCAAGGACGAATTCTGCCTCGCTCCCGCCGACTGCGAGATAAACACAAAAGCCTGAGCTCATGGCTGAATTTGACTTTGACGCGCCCGTCGAGCGCCGCGGCACCGGCTCATACAAATGGGACACGACAGCCGAGGGCGTGCTACCGATGTGGGTCGCCGACATGGACTTCAGGACAGCTCCGGTCATCATCGAGGCCCTGCGCCGGCGCGTCGACCACGGCGTATTCGGCTATACAGCAGTGCCCGACCTGTCTCTTATACACATCTCCGAGCCCACGAGACGTAGAGGAATCT
>CALZQD010000031.1 GCA_945828175.1 uncultured Bacteroidales bacterium
GTTGCTCAGGAACTTATAAATAAAGTTAAATCAAAGTGTTGCGGAATTAAGGGTATACTTTCGTGTTATTATTTACAACCAACGCCTCTGCCGAATCAATAAACTCAAAAATCATGGCGTTCAGGGCCAAACTTCACGGCGTTAACGATACCAAGTTTTTCATCTTCCGCCTCTGTAACATCTACGCCTAAACACAGGTTTATTACTATACGCCGAGATAATCCCTGATGCCGCAAATATACATATCAAGTAGTTAGCAAATCTAAGGCCTCGTTCTTTAAATCAATTATCGGTTCTCAATCCGATTGGATTAGATATGATAAAACCCGGGACCACCATGGTGGCTCCGGGTTTTTATCCGTTTTATCCGAATGAATCGGAGTGGGGTTGTGGAGCTGGAGGGAGTTGAACCCTCGTCCAAACGCGGAACTAATATGCTTTCTTCGTGCGTAGTTTCAACTTGATTTTCGTGCGATGACAGGCGTGAAACAACCAATCATTGCCTTATTCTCTAAATTTTCGGAGACCGCGCGAGACTCTTGGTTTCCTATTCCCGATTTATGAGCACCGCCTTATCGACCTGTCTCGGAAAAACGACTGTCGGGCGATGTCTTGTCTCTGCAACTGTTGCGGAGATTAAGCTGATCTACTGTACTTCAATCAAGCAGCAAGAGCGTAGTTATTTTCGCCATTTAAATTGCTCGATGTCTCTGATTAAAGAGCGTAGCCATCATTGCTCTGCACGCTTACATACCACCTCTACGCGCTGTCAAAACCGGTCAGCCCCATATTAGTTGCTGTAATAGCTTACAAATATAACGCTTTTACTGCCAAATTTCATTATACACAATAATAATTTCATATAATTTAACATATTTTAGCCATAAATTTCAAATCAGAGTTTAATAAGTCACACCATCGAAGTTTTTCGTGATTTTTGCATCATCATGTAATCGTTTTTGTGTATTTTTGCCACCAATTATTTAAAAACCGTTTTTATCAGTACAATTCCATTAGGTCAATAGTGAAGAATAAGACTCATCAGCAGGACGTTGCAAATCCCTGCCTCTCTGTATCTCTGATACCTGTTGCCGTGCTGTTGCTTTCGCTCATCGGCATCATGTGTTTCATCGGGTCTGATGCGATTTCAGACTACAGTCATATAACCCTCCTTGTCTCGGCTATCCTCGCCGTGGCTCTGACGGTCGTATGCCGACGATGCAATTACGAGAGACTGAAGTCGGGATTCGCAAAAAGTGCCGCCCAGATTCTGCCGGCTGTGCCGCTGTTGTTACTCATCGCGCTTGTTTCGACGACATGGATGCTCAGCGGGGTCGTGCCGACGCTTATCAACTACGGACTCGAGCTGCTCAATCCTGCTTTCTTCTTAGTAACGACCTGCGCCATCTGCTCGTTTGTCTCGGTGCTGACGGGCAGCTCGTGGACGACAATTGCCACTATCGGCGTCGCCTTCATGGGCATTGGCTCAGTAATGGGTTATAGCGCAGGCTGGATTGCGGGCGCCATCATCTCGGGCGCCTATTTCGGCGACAAGATTTCGCCGCTGAGCGACACGACGGTCATAGCGTCGTCGAGCTGTGGCGTCGACCTCTTCGAGCACATACGTTATCTGATGCTGACGGCCATACCGTCGATGAGCATTGCGCTCGCCGTGTTCCTTGCGGCAGGCCTGATCTCAAATCCCGAGGCTGTCGATTTCTCTGACTCTGAAATATTCCATGCCCTCAACCACTACTTCAACATCACGCCGCTGACGCTCATAATCCCTTTGATTACAGGCATCTTGATTGCTATGAAGATTAAGACACTCTACACATTAGCGGCTGCATCGCTGATGGGCATCGCAGGCATGTACATCTTCCAGCCCGACATCATCTCGACAATCGAAGGCACAGGCGCGGCCGGTTTCGCCGCCCACATCAAAACTCTCGGCGGCATACTCTGGTCAGAGACAACGCTCAACACCGGTTCGGCCGCACTCGACGATTTCGTCGCCACTGGCGGCATCACGGGCATGCTGCCCACGGTATGCCTCGTGCTCTGCGCAATGCTCTTCGGCGGCGCAATGATTGGCACAGGCATGCTCGCGTCAATAACCAATGCGGTCAGAAACCACCTTACCCGCAAGTCGTCGATTGTCGGCGCTACGGTCTGCAGCGGCCTTTTCCTCAATTCATGCACGGCCGACCAATATCTGTCGATCATCATCGGCGGCAATATGTATAAGGACGTCTACCGCCGTTTCGGCCTCGAGCCCAAACTCTTGAGCCGCACGCTCGAAGACTCGGTGTCGGTGACTTCGGTGCTGATACCGTGGAACTCATGCGGCGTGACCCAGTCGACCGTACTCGGCGTGTCGACGCTTACCTACCTGCCTTACTGCATATTCAACATCCTGTCGCCCGTAATGTCGATGGTGATGGTGATGACGGGCTATAAAATCAAAAAACTCGTCACTGCCGAATCGCCTGCCTGACACCCGACAGCCCGCGCCTCAGAACGTCGCGCGGGTGCTTAGGGAGAGGGTCAGCGAGCTGACGGTTTTGCCGAGGGTCATGAGCATGTAGCCGGCTTCGGCGCCGATATTAAAAGTGCGCGTGAGGCCGTAGAAGGCCCCTGCCCTACACTCCCCGACAAACGATGCCGACGTCACGGCCTTGTCAGAAATTCTGAAATTTTTAAGCGCTCCGACTCCCGCCGAGGCCTCAAACGACCACGGCATTTCGCCCAAGGCCCTGTAATAATCCACGGCAAGCGTTGCGCCGATGCCGTTGACCGACGTGGCGAAAACGCCGTCGCGGTATAGCGGCAGCGAGGTCATCAGTACATTGAGCGACACGCCGAACGAATCAGACATCGGCAGCCCGAGCCTGAGCCGCCCGGCCACACCGGTCGAACCGAGGCGCGTGCCGTCGCGCATCGCACGGGTCACAGGAAACAGCGCCGTCGTCGTCATCGACAGCGAAGGCCGCCAGTCGGGCGTCGACGCGGCATAGCGCCGACGGCAGGCGTGACGCCCCATGGCAAGGTCTGCGAGATAATAGCCCAGTTCGGTCGAAGCGATGCCAAGCGCCGCGCCCGCGAGGACGTCCGACGGATAATGGCGCTCTGTGACAGCGCGTTGCAGACCTACAGCCGTAGCCGCAAAATGAAAACCCACAGGCCATAAAGCCGAATAGCCATAAAGTTCATTAGAAAATATCGTCGCAACGTTGAATGCCCACGACGTATGGCGAGAAGGGAACGAATCGTCACCTCCGCCGTCGGGACGCCGCTCGCTGACAGCCGATTTCAGCACTTCGGTGAGGCTGATATTGAGCGCCAGGGCCGTACCGCCCTGGATGGCGATGCGGGCGGCAGGTTTCAGACACAACGCGCTGTCGGCCCGCTCTCCGGCCTCAAGAGGCTGAAGAGCGATGACGACAGCGAGAAACAGTGTGATTAATCTCGTCATTTATCGAGAGCCTTATAGCACTGACGGAAGAGCGCCGGACGGACATTAGCCTTATTGAAGGCGGCATTGTCGCGCGTCGGGTCGACGCGGTTCGTCAGGAAAATGAAAATCATATCGTTGGCCGGGTCGACCCAGAAGACTGTGCCGGTGAAGCCGAGATGGCCGTAGACCGACGGATCGGCCTCGTCGCAAGTAGGCGAATAGTCGAGGTTCTCAGTGTCGGGCTTGTCGAAACCGAGGCCGCGGCGGCAAGTCGGGCTCTTCGAGGTCGTAAACAGGCGGACGGTCTCCTCAGAGAGCACGCGGCGGTCGCCGTATACGCCTCCGTTGAGCCACATCTGGCAAATCTTGGCGAGGTCGTCGGCGTTAGAGAAGAGTCCGGCATTGCCCTGCACACCGCCCGAGAAATTGGCAAGCTCGTCATGGACGTAGCCTCTGAGGTGCTGATTGCGCAGGTAATTATCTACCTCTGTCGGCGCTATGTCGGCCGGCTTATGATGGAGCGTCGGACGGTAACAGGTCGTATAGGCGCCGAGCGGAGCGAAGATGCTGTCGGTGACGAAACGGTCGTGGGGCTGCGAGGTAAGGCGCTGCTCCATATCCATCAGCAGGCAGAAATTAAGACACGAATAGGTATAATCTTTTTTGTCGCGCAGCGGCGAGTGATAGATGCGGCCCATGATTGTGTCATAGGTCTCGCGGCCCACATAAAGGCCTTCGGCGGCGGCAATCGGATAACGGTCGCTGCGTGAGGCCGATGTGATGTCGCGGCGGATGCGGGCTGTGTTATGGATATAGGCGCCGTTCTGCACCTTGCGTTTGTGCATCGCGTCGCGGCGGCCTTTGATTAGGTCGCCCGAGTAAGAGGCGGCGTCGGTAATAACCTCAAACATGTTGAGCGACGGACGTATGCCCGATTCGTGGTAGAGGAGCTGGCTGACGGTGATTGAATCCTTATCGGTGTCACGGAGTCCGGGAATATGCTTCGAGGCAAAATCGTCGAGGGTGAAGAGGCCGAGGTCATAGGCTTTCATCACGCCGGGGAGTGTGCCTGTAGCTTTAGAAACCGACGCGAGGTCGTAGACAGTGGCCGCGGTCACGGGAGCACCGCCGGCAGTCGTTAGGCCGTAAGCCTTGTCGTGGATGATGTTGCCGTGACGGGCGACAAGCACCTGACAACCGGGGAAAGCTTTGATTTTCAGAGCCGCAGCGACGATGCTGTCGATGCTGTCGGTCAGCGACGGCTTCATGCCCATAGCCAAGGGCGTCGAGAAGCCGAGGCGCGATTTCTTGAGTTTGACACCCGAACCCATCTTCGCGAGGCCCTTGAGGTTGACGGGCAGAGTGCCGTCGACGTCGATGCCGCCGAAAATTGCCTGCGCGGCATATTCGCGGGTGTAGGGCGTATCGTCATAGGCCAGCACAAGTGCCTTCGCCTGCTTGATCGAGGCGGCAAACTTGTTCATCTTGTAGGGATTGACCATGAATACGGTCACGAGGTTATGGCAGTCTTTGAGCGACGCCATCGTCGAGCGCGCCCACGATTTGTCGTTATAGACAGCGGCGATGACTACGTCGTGTTTCTTAATCTTCGCGAGAGTCTCGTGCGAGAACGCGGCGCCGTTGGTATAATAGCGGTCGACGCGGGCATAACGCGAGCAGGTCGCCGCAAATTCGTTGTCGGCCGGTGCGCCGATGTTGACTACGGCAATCGACGTCTTGTCGAGCTTGCCGAGAGGCAGGATGTCGCCGTTGTTGTAAATGACTGTCATCGAGGCGGCGGCGAGTTCGCGGTTGATCTTCTCGGCTTCGGGCGAATTGATTGCTTCGGCGAGGCCTTTGGTGTCGATGCTCACAGGCTTGCTGAGGCCGAGGGCATATTTGTAGGTGAGCACGCGGCGGCAGCGGTCTTCGAGAGTCTTGCGCGAGAGTTTGCCGCTCTTGAGCGCCGCGGTGATGAAGTCAATGTCGTCGACCGGATTGAGCGGCGAGAGCAGCACATCGGCACCGGCTTCGAGCGCCATCAGGGCGTTGTTGCGGCCTTCGACCGTAGCGCCCTTCATGCCGAGGGCATCGGTATAGACGAGGCCTTCGAAGCCCATCTTGTCGCGCAGCAGCTCGGTCGAAATTTTCTTAGAGAGCGAGGCCGGCGTTCCCGAAGGGTCGAGCGCGGGCAGAGCGATGTGGCCCGTCATTATGCCCGAGCAGCCGGCGTCAATAAAATCGCTGAAAGGCTTGAGGTCGATGGTCTTGAGACGCACGAGGTCGTGGTTGACCGTCGGGAGAGCCTTGTGGGAGTCGGTGCCGGTGTCGCCGTGACCCGGGAAATGCTTGCCGACGGCCTGCACGCCGTGGTCCTCGAGTCCGCGCGAATAAAGACGACCGAGGCGGCCGACCTTCTCGGGGTCTTCGCCGAACGAGCGGTAGCCGATGACGGGGTTCGACGGATTTGAGTTGACATCGAGCACGGGCGCGAAGTTGACCTGGATGCCGAGCAGCTTGCACTCGCGGGCCATCTCGGCGCCGTATCGGTAAAGCAGGTCGGTATTGGCGATGGCTCCGAGGCCCATGTTCTGCGGGAAGCGGGGCGTATTCTTGATGCGCATCGACAGGCCCCACTCGCCGTCGAAGGTCATGAGCGGAGCGACCCCTTTGCCGTCGCGGGCAAACGACATCGCGTAATTTGTCATCTCGGCATACTGGTCAATCGAGCCCTCGGTAAAGAGCAGGCCGCCGACACCGTTCGTGGCCACAAGGCGCTTGATGACGGCACGGCTGTTGGCGCCGTGGGTCGGCACGACCTTGGGGAAGACAAGCTGGGCGACGCGCTGGCGGTCGCTCATCGAGCGGTAGACCGAGTCGACCCAGCGCTCGCAGGCTTTTGTATCGGTTCTCTTGATAATCGCGGGCGTTACAGCCGTAGCCGTCACCGCGGCGAAGGTAATGGCCGCAATTACAGCGGCGAGGCTTTTCAGTTTTTTCATTATCAGGTCTAAGGATTTCAAAATCATTTTAATCAGTTGGCTTTTTCAAGAGGCACCTCGACCATGCGGGGCTTGTCTGACGGATTTATGGTCTTGCCTTTGAGATAGCCGTTGCGGAAGGCGTCAATCATCTCGTCGTATAGCACTTTATTGCCCTGGGCTACCTTGTGGCCGCGGGTGAGCGAGGTCATATAGTCGCCGCCTTTGGCGAGATAATCTATTGTCGCTATGCGGTATATCCTGTCGGGGTCGAGCGGCTCGCCGTTGACGGTGATGTCATAGGCGTCGCTGCGGTCCTTGTCGTATCTGACGGCGACGTTGCCGCTGACGCCGTTGCCGCCGTCGCCGGCCATCACGTCGAAGGCCTCCTTGAGGTCGCGGCCGCTGATGTCGAGTATAGTGATATAGTTATAGAAGGGCATCATCGTGATTATCATGCCCTCGGTGATGTCGCCCTTAGGGAACGAGCGGCGCAGGCCGCCCTTGTTGACGATGGCGAAGTCGATGCTGTCGGCCAGAGCCTTGCCGCGCTCGAGGATGAAGTCGGCGGCGAAGTTGACCAAAGGCACACTGCCCTTCGGCAGTTCGACTGCGCTGCGGCCGACCTTGACGCGCATAAGCGAGTCGACTCCGGCGCGGTAGGGTTTTATAATCTCGTCGAGTTCGGGGTCGCGGCGCTTGTCGAGGCGGCTGTCGATTCTGATGACGCTGTAATCGGTCTTGAGCGAGTCGTCGTCGAAATCGAGCACGATTTCGCCCACATATTTGCCGCCCTTGCCTACCTGTGCGACCGTGATGTAGCGGCCCGCAGCGTTCTTCACGCGCGATACCTTGCCGCCGGTCTCGCCGGGGCTGACGAGGTCGTGAGAGTGGCCGCCGATGATGATGTCGATATCTTCTGAAGCAACAGCGAGTTTCTTGTCGCCGGGAGGCATCGTCGGGTCATAGCCTATGTGGGTGACGGCCACAACGGCGTCGACTTTCTCGATATGTTTGAGCCACCACGCCGCGGCGTTGGCCGACTTGATGGCGTCGTTGTAGACGACTCCGTCGTAGTTGCCCTCGGTGATCATGCCTTTGGGCTGCAGGTTTATGCCTATGATGCCGATGCGCTTGTCGCCGTATTCCTTGATAGTGAAGGGTCTGAACTTGCGGGCGAGCGGCGAACGCGAGAGGTCGTAGTTCGTTGCTATCATCTCGGCCTCGCTGTCGGCCAGCACATCGGCCAACTCGTCGATACCGTTGTCAAACTCATGGTTGCCGAGGATGCGCACGTCGTAGCCGAGCTCGTTCATCATCTTCTGCTCTACCTCGCCGCGGTAGAGGTTGAAGTAGAGCGTACCCTGCACGAAATCGCCGGCGTCGACGAGCAGCACGTTGTCTTCGGCACATTTGACGCTGTCGATGACGACTTTACGGCGCACGACGCCACCAAGGCCGTCGCTGTCGTCGGGGTCGATTTGCGAGTGGGTGTCATTGGTATGCAGTATCACGACCCTCTCGGCGGCCGCCTGCGGCACTGCCGCCGCGACAAGCATCCCGGTCATGACGATTGTCTTGTATAAAGCTTTCATTGGTCTTTGATTTTATCTTCTGCGAAGATAACATATTTTCCGCATCTGATTATCGCACAATCAACAGATTTTTTATAAAAAAATAACAGCGGCGGGCGCCGGTGGTTTGCCGTGGCGTCTGCCGCTGTATTTATGGAAAAAAATTGATTAATCCTGTTTTACCAGATGATGACGCGCTGGTCTTCGGGGCGATACATCTTGTCGCCTTCTTTGATCGAGAATGCCTCGAAGAAGGGAGCGATGTTGCGCAGGGTGACGTTGACGCGGTTTTTGCCGAGCGAGTGTACGTCGCCTGTCGTCAGCGAGCGCATCTCCTCGTCGCGGATGTTGTTGGCCCAGAGGTTGGCATAGTTGAGATAGAATGCCTGCATCGGGGTGAAACCGTCGATCTTGGCCGAGTCGGCGTTAATGTCGACGCCTTTCTTGCGCTGCGAGTCGAGGAAGGCTGTGCGCGAGATGCGCAGACCGCCCTGGTCGGCGATGTTCTCGCCGAGGGTATACCGGCCGTTGGCGTGGAGGCCGGGGAGGACCTCTACTTCGTCAAACTGTTTGATGAGGCCGGCTGTGAGCTTCTCGAAGGCTTCGGCGTCTTCGGGAGTCCACCAGTTGACCATATTGCCTTCGGCGTCGAAGTTGCGGCCCTGGTCGTCGAAGCCGTGAGTCATCTCGTGGCCGATGACAACGCCGATGCCGCCGTAGTTCTCGGCGTCACTTGCCTCGGGGTCGAAGAACGGTGCCTGGAGGATGGCTGCCGGGAAGACGATTTCGTTGGCGAGGGGATTATAGTAGGCGTTGACGGTCTGAGGTGTCATGCCCCACTCGGTGCGGTCGACGGGTTTGCCCCACTTCGAGTAGGTGTCGGCCTGATGCCACATGCTTACGTTGTGCATGTTCTCGTAGTACGACTTCTCGGGGTCGATAATCATGGTCGTATAGTCTTTCCACTGGTCGGGATAGCCGATTTTGACGGTGAAGGCCGACAGTTTCTTGATGGCTTTGAGCTTGGTGTCGTCGGTCATCCAGGGCAAGTTGATGATGTGCTTGCCGAGGGCTGTTCGCAGGTTCTCGACCAGGCCGATCATATACTGCTTCGACGATTCGGGGAAGTATTTCTCGACATAGAGCTGGCCGACTGCCTCGCCCATGGCACCTTCGGTTGCGCTGAGGGCGCGTTTCCAGCGCGGACGCTGCTGCTCGACGCCGCTCATGACTTTGCTGAACTCAAACGAGGCGTTGCTGAAGTCGTCGCTGAGCATGCCGGCTGCCTGAGCAACATATTTCCAGAGGTAGTAGTCTTTGATTTCGCGGTCGGTCAGCGAGGCGAGCAGATTGTCGGCCTGGGCGACGCTGCTGAGTTCGGTAACGATGACCGTCTCGGGGCTTTCGATGCCCATTGTCTCGATGAAGAAACGGTCCCAGTTGATGTGGGGATAGAGGGCCTTGAGCTGCTCGAACGTGCGGGGATTATACATTGCCGGGATGTTGCGGCTCTGCTCTTTTGTCCATGCTGAGTCGGCCAGAGCGGTCTCAATCTTCATCACGTTGTTCATGATGCGGTTAGCAGCCTTCTTGCTGTAGCCGGCGTTGCGCATCTGGTTGACGATAAGTTTCTTGTAAGCTTCGCGCACTTCTTTGTTGCGCTTGTCGTTGGCGAGATAGTAGTCGCGGTCGCCGAGGCCCATGCCGCCGCCGCTGACATACATCGCATACTCTTTGCTGTTGGCGAGATTCTCCATCGGGCCGGCGCCGAAGAAGGGACTGGCATAGTTGCCGTGCATCCAGAGGAAGAGGTCTTCCATGCCTTCGTGGGGCGTATCCTCGATGCGCTTGAGGTCGGCCTTGATAGGCTCGGCGCCTTCGCGGTTGCGGCGCACTGAGTCCATGGCCTGGTTATAGATTGTCGAGACCTTGAAGGCGACGGTGCCCTCGGCGGGATTGTTGGCCGCGAGATTGAGCACGATGTCTTTGATGCGGGCCTCGCTCGAATCGTTGAGGATGTTAAACTGGCCGTAGCGCGAGTGTTCGGCCGTGAGCTGATGGGCTTTCATCCAGCCCTGGTTTGCGTAAGTGTAGAAATCTTCTGCTGGCGAAACGTTTTTGTCGATATTGGCGGGGTCGAAGCTCTTGAGATGCTCCTCGGCCGAAACGCCAAACACAACGGCTGCCGCGGCGATAGCCACGATAGCGGGTTTTAATGTTTTAAGCATATCGGTTAATATATATG